>DATCRO010000357.1:0-3921 GCA_036569025.1 Burkholderiaceae bacterium | reverse complement strand
GCGGCCAGGCGATCGAGAACCGGTACGACGCGAGACCCAGCTCGGCCATCAGCGCCACGTCGTCGACATAGCGGTGGTAGTGATCGCACGCCACGTCACCGGTGTGCCCGGCGAAGACCTTTCCCGGCGTACGGCTGAAGGTGTCCCAGATGGACGGGCCGCGGCCGTCCTCCCGCGCCGCGCCCTCGATCTGGTACGACGCGGTGGCCGCGCCGAAGACGAAGTCCGGGCGGTGCATCGCCGAGCCGGCCGGCGGCGAGATGGTAACGATCGCGTTGCTCAAGTGAGGCCTTGTTGCGCGCGGCGTGGCCGCGGGGAGCCCGACCGGTCCGCGCCCTCGACGTGGAACCGGTTCCAGTGGCGCGATTCTGCACGGCAGGGCAGGGGGGCGTATCAGTGGAAACACCGAGGCCCTCGTGCATGACCTGGCGGCCCGGCCGCCGCTCCGGCATGACCCTCGTTGGCGCGCCGCTTGGATGACGAGCGTTGCGACCTGCTCGACCGTCCGTCATTCGTTACGTTTCTTTCGTCACGAAAGCCCAAGGCCGGGCAGGGCGTGGTCCATCATTGGCTGCTTGACCTCCGCTGCCTCGCCGCGCCACGAGCGCGCGGCCGCCCGACCCGTGACGACGCGATCCCCGACGCCCCGCCTTGACTTCCGCCCGACTCGACCGGGAGGGCCCGGCGCGTGATGAAGTATCTGCCCTTCGTCTCGGCCGAGCTGGGCGAGCCGGCGCGCCGCGGCACCCGCTGGCAACGGTTCGCGCTCTGGCTCGTGTTCGCCTGGTTCCTGCTGGGCGGGCTCGCGCACTTCGCGTTCACCGACCTCGAGGCGCGCATCGTGCCGCCGCAGGTGCCCGACGCGCCCGACGTCGTCCTGGTCGTGGGCTTCTTCGAGCTGCTGGGCGCGTTCGGCCTGCTGCTGCCATGGACGCGGCGCGCCGCCGGCTGGGGGCTCTTGCTGCTGACGCTGGCGGTGACGCCGGCCAACGTCTACATGCTGCGCATCCACGACCAGTTCCCGAGCATCCCGGTCTGGCTGCTGTGGCTGCGCCTGCCGCTGCAGGTCGTGCTGCTGTGGCTGATCTGGTGGGGCAGCCGCTGGCGCAAGTCCGCGCGGCACTGGTACTGAGGCGCGCCGGCCCTCAGGTCAGCTCGTTGAGGACCTTGCCGCCCTGCTTGACGATGTACGTGCCGTAGTTGGCCGCCGTGCTCGCGATGCTGCCGACGCCCGACAGCACGGCCTTGGCGCCGGCGCCCACGTCCGTGGCGGCGGTGCCGACGTCGGTGACCGCGACCTCGGCGTCGGCGCCCAGCGTGGTGGCCAGGCTGGTGACGGCCGACGCGCCCTGCGTCGCGACGCCCCAGACGTCGGCGGCCGCGTTCTCGACATGCACGATGCCGTGGCCGATCGCGGTGACGGTGTCGGCCACGCCGGCGCCCACGCCCTTGGCGGCATCGACGACCCCGCTCTCCAGGCCCTTGGCGACGTCGATGACGCCGTTGCCCAGCGCCTTGGCCGTGTAGTACGCGGCCTCGCCGACGTCCTCGACGCCCACGAGCACCGCCTTGCCGATGAATTGCCCTGTGGCCGCCAGCGCGTGCAGCGCCTCGTCGCCGAAGCTCACGTGCGTGCCGGGCCTGGGCGCGTTGGCGCTGGCCACCGGGCCGACCGCGCGCGGCTGCGCAGCCGAGGGGACGGCGATCTTCTTTTCGGGCTGGGCGGCCGCCTTGGCCTTTCCTTTCGACACGGGAGTGGCGAAGGGGGCCAGCGCGCCACCGGACGAGCGGACTTGGGTCATGGTCTGACTCCGGTTTCGATGCCTCGATATTAGGCATTGGCCGGGCCGTGGATCGACCGATGAGCGCGGCAATCGCCCCGCTATATCAACGCCGACACACTGTCTCGAACCGCGGATAAGCGGCGGGGGGACGGCCAATTCGGCCCTCCTCGTCGAGTGCCCGTCCTACGACAGGGTGGTTAGCGCGCGGGTAACCTTGCGCGGCCGGCGCCGCGCCGCGGTGTCGATCCGCCAACCCGAGGAGGTGACCATGCCCAAGACCCTGTCCCCCAAGAAAGCCGCTGCCGCCAAGGTGCGCCGCGGCGCCGCGATCGCCACCCCCAGCGATCTCGGCGCCAAGGCCACCAAGGACATCGCCGGCGCGCTCAACGCGATCCTGGCCGACGTCTTCGCCATCTACCTGAAGACCAAGAACTTCCACTGGCACATGAGCGGGCCGCATTTCCGCGACTACCACCTGCTGCTGGACGACCAGGCCGACCAGATCTACGCCATGACCGACCCGATCGCCGAGCGCGTGCGCAAGGTGGGCGGCAACACGCTGCGCTCGATCGGCCACATCGCCCGGCTGCAGCGCGTGTCGGACAACGACGCCGACTTCGTGGGCCCGCTGGACATGCTCGCCGAGCTGCACCAGGACAACCAGCAACTGGCCACCAGCCTGCGCGCCGCGCACGAGGTGTGCGACGAGCACCGCGACATCGCCACGGCCAGCCTGATCGAGAACTGGATCGACGAGACCGAGCGCCGCGCCTGGTTCCTGTTCGAGGCCAGCCGCAACGCCGACACCGGCGGGCATTGAACGCGGCCGCGGCCGCGCTAGGATGGGCGCCGTCCCCGACCACCGACGACGAGGAGCACTCCCATGAAAGGCGACCCGCAGGTCATCGCGCACCTCCAGGCGCAGCTGAAGAACGAGCTGACGGCCATCAACCAGTACTTCGTCCACTACCGGATGTTCAAGCACTGGGGCTTCGACAAGATCGCCAAGAAGGAATACGACGAGTCGATCGGCGAGATGAAGCACGCCGACAAGCTGATGGACCGCATCTTCATGCTCGATGGCCTGCCCAACCTGCAGGACCTGGGCAAGCTGCTGATCGGCGAGACGCTGCTCGAGGCGATGGAGTGCGACCTGAAGCTCGAGCGCGCGGCCCAGGCGACGATCAAGGACGGCATCGCCGCCTGCGAGGTGGCGCGCGACTACGTCTCGCGCGAGTTGCTGCAGGACATCCTGGACGACACGGAAGAGCACATCGACTTCCTGGAGACCCAGCTGGATGTCGCGGCCAAGGTCGGGGAGCAGAACTACCTGCAGTCGATGATGGGCGAGATCGAATAGGACGCTCGCGCCCTCGATCCCGAACGCGCGGCCCCGGCCGCGCGTTTCGTTTGGGACCGCCGCTGGCTGGGCCCGGAGGGGTCTGGCCTCTCCTCGAAATCGCGCCGCGATGCTGCCATCAGCCGAGGTGGTCACCGCGATTCGAGGCGAAGGCCTGACCTCGATCATCGGCTGGTGATCGAGGTCAGGCCTTCGCCTCACGTCGCCGACGACATGCTCGACGATGGCGACGTCGTGGCGGCGACATGAGGAGAGGCCACACCCCTCCGTCAGACCCGGCGCCAGCCTGCGGGGTGGGACTGGCCGGCAAAAACGCCTTGTTCTTGCTCTTGTGAATGCGAACGATTCGCGTTAGGATTACGCCGTAGCCACCGCCACCGGAACGTCCGAATGCTGTCCAACGTCGTTTCCCCGTCCGCCGCCGAGCAGGAGATCGGCCTGTGATCGTGTGCGTCTGCCACCGGGTTTCCGACCGCGACATCGAACGCGAGGCGCGCCACGGCTGCGCCTCGTTCGAGGAACTGCAGGACGAGCTGCGCGTCGCGACCGCCTGCGGGCGTTGCCACGACTGCGCCAAGGACACGTTCGACGCCGCCCGGGCCTGCCGGCCGACGGCGGTCGAGGCGCTGGCCCATGCGGTCGCGCGCGCGATCCCGATCGCGTCCGTGGCGCCGCTGGCGGCCTGATCGGCGCCGGGGGGCGAACGGCGGGTGACGGCTTCGCCTGACCCGCCCTACGAGACCGTCCCTGTAGGGCGGGTTAGCCGTAGGCGTAACC
>DATCRO010000356.1:0-5561 GCA_036569025.1 Burkholderiaceae bacterium | reverse complement strand
CTATCCGTGCGCGGCCTGGGCACCGGCAGCGTCGTCTTCGGCGTGCACATCGCCGCGCCGGGCCTGGCGATCCTGCCGGACAGCCCCGTCGACAAGGTGGCGCGCGACCGCCTCTCCACGGTCTACATGCCGGGCTGGAAGATCACGATGCTGCCCGACGCCATCGTCGAGAAGTACACGCTCGCCGAAGGCCGCGACTGCCCGGCGCTGAGCCTGTACGTCACCTTCGACGAGGCCACGCTGGAGATCAGGGGCAGCGAGACCCGGGTCGAGCGCGTGCCCATCGTCGCGAACCTGCGCCACGACAAGCTCGACGCCGACGTCACCGAGGCGTCGCTGCTGGGCGAGGCGCCGGCCGACTACGCGTTCGCCACCGAGCTCGCGTTCACGTTCCGCCTCGCGCGCCACCTGAAGGCGCTGCGCGAGGTGGTGCGCGGCAAGCCCGAGAACTTCAACCGGCCCGACTACAACTTCCGCCTGCAGGCCGCCGAAGGCCGGTCGCCCGCCAGCGAGCCGGCCGGCGACGAGACGGTCACCATCAGCGAACGCCGCCGCGGCGCGCCGCTGGACCTCATCGTCTCGGAGGCGATGATCCTGGCCAACAGCACCTGGGGCGGCTGGATCGCCGAGATGGGCGTGCCGGGCATCTACCGCAGCCAGGCCAGCCTGGCGCCGGGCGTGAAGGTGCGCATGGGCACCAAGCCCGCGCCGCACGCCGGCATGGGCGTGGCGCAGTACACCTGGGCGACGTCGCCGCTGCGGCGCTACGTGGACCTCGTCAACCAGTGGCAGATCATCGCCTGCGTGCGCAACGGCCGCATGGCGCCGCTGTCCGCGCCGTTCAAGCCCAAGGACGCGACGCTGTTCTCCGTCATCTCGGGCTTCGACACCGCGTACTCGGCCTACAACGGCTTCCAGACCGGCATCGAGCGCTTCTGGACGCTGCGCTGGCTGCAGCAGAACGACGTCGCCGAGCTCGACGCCACCGTGCTCAAGGAAGGCCTGGTGCGCGCGGACACGCTGCCGCTCGTGTTCAAGGCCATCGGTTGCGACGGCCTCGCGCGCGGCACGCACGTGCGGGTGCGCGTGGACGGCGTCGACCTGCTGACGCTGGACGTGCATGCCCGCCTGGTCGCGCGCCTCGATGACGAGAGCGCTGCGGCCGAGGCCGCCGCCGACGAGCCGGACGACGCCGAGGAGGCGGGCGCCGGCCCGCTCACGCTGGCCATCGACGTCACCGAAGAGACCCCGCCCGCCGAAGGCGCCGCCACGCCCGCCTGACACGCCCGCCGCCCGGAGCCGCATGGACAAGAACTTCAAACGCCCGCCGCAACGCCAGATGTTCGCCGCCGAGCCGCTGTCGGTGCGCATCCGCAAGTGGCGGCCGAGCGTGATGCAGCTGGCGCTGACGATCTCGATCGCGCTGCACGCCGCGGTGCTGGGCGTGCGCATCGTCGATCCGCAGGACTTCAACCGCGTGTTCCAGGACACGCCGCTGGAAGTGGTGCTGGTCAACGCGCGCTCCAACGAGGCGCCCACCAAGGCGCAGGCGATCGCGCAGGCCAACCTCGCCGGCGGCGGCGAGGCCGAGGCCGGGCTCGCCACGTCGCCGCTGCCGCCGTCGCCCAACGAGCTCGTCGGCGACGACCAGACCGAGGCGTCGCGCAAGATCCAGACCGACGAGCAGGAGCAGCAACAGCTCCTGGCCACCGTGCGCCGCGACATCGCCGCGATGCCCGTGCCCGACCCGCGCAAGGCCACGATGACGCAGGCCGAGCGCGAGACCGAGGAACTGCGCCAGCAGAAGCTGCGCCTGCTCGCCGCGATCGAGAAGCGGATCAACGAGGAGAACTCCCGCCCGCGCCGGCGCTACATCAGCCCGTCCACGCGCGAGGAGGTCTACGCGATCTACTACGACAAGCTGCGCCGCAAGATCGAGGACAAGGGCACCGCCAACTTCCCGTCCCTGAACGGCCACAAGCTGTACGGCGAGCTGACGGTCAACCTCACGATCGACGCGCGCGGCCGCATCGTCGAGTCCGAGATCGTGCACAGCTCCAACTCGCGCTTCCTCGACCAGCGCGCGCTGGCGATCGCGCAGGCCGCGTCGCCCTTCGGCGGTTTCAGCGACGACATGAAGCGCAAGGCCGACCAGATCGTCGTCACCTCGCGCTTCCGTTTCACGAAGACCGAGGGCATGCAGGCCACGATGACCACCAACGGAGGTTGACCTGATGGCACATCCTCGATCGAGCCGCCAGCGGGCCGAGCGCCGGGCCGCCCCAAGCCGGCCCGCAGTCCCCTCGGGGGACGGAGCGCCGTACCCGGCGCGGGAGGGGCTCCAATGACGCGCCTCGCCGTCGTCGGCAATCCCGTCGCCCACAGCCGCTCGCCGCAGATCCACGCGCGCTTCGCCGCGGCCACCGGCCTGGCCGTCGACTACACGCGCCTCGAGGCGCCGCTGGACGCCTTCGTCGCCACGCTGCGCGAGTTCGCCGGGTCCGGCGCGCGCGGCTGCAACGTCACCGTGCCGTTCAAGGGCGAGGCGTTCGCTGCCTGCACGCGGCTGTCCGAGCGTGCGCGCCGGGCCGAGGCCGTCAACACGATCGTGTTCGAGGCCGACGGCTGGTTCGGCGACAACACCGACGGCGCCGGCCTGGTGCGCGACATCGAGCTCAATGCCGGCGTGGCGCTGCAAGGCAAGCGCGTGCTCGTGCTGGGCGCCGGCGGCGCGGCGGCCGGCGCGCTCGACCCGCTGCTGGCCGCGCGGCCGGCGGCGCTGGTCGTCGCCAACCGCACGCCGGCCAAGGCGCAGGCCATGATCGAGCGCTTCGCCGCCGGCGCCGCGCGGCTGGACGTGCCGCTGTCGGCCACGCCGCTGGAGGCGCCCGGCGCCGGCTTCGACGTGCTGGTCAACGCCACCGCCGCGAGCCTGCAGGCCGCCGTCCCGCCTTTGCCGGCCGGCACGCTCAAGCCCGGCGCGCTGGCGCTGGACATGATGTACGGCGCCGCCACCGTGCCCTTCCTGCGCTGGGCGCGCGCCCAGGGCGCGGTCGCGCGCGACGGCCTGGGCATGCTCGTGGAGCAGGCGTCCGAGGCCTTCTTCGTCTGGATGGGCCGACGTCCCGCCACATTCCAGGTGCTGGCCGACCTGCGGCGCGAGGTCGACGCGCAGATCGAGGCCGCCTCGAAGGCCTCGGCGTGAACTCGGGCGTGCGCAACGTCGGCCGCCTGGTCGGCATGCTGCTGGTCGCCACGCTCGCGCTGCAGCTGTTCTTCCTGCTGCGCATCGCGCTGATGACGGTGGTCGCCCCGGAATCGACGACGTTCCAGCGCAGCGAGATCTGGCGCATCGTGCTCGCGAAGCACCAGCTGCCGTGGCTCCAGGACGGCGTGCCGGGCAGCCGCATCTCGGACAACCTGCGCCGCGCCGTGATCGCGAGCGAGGACGCCGGCTTCGTCGAGCACCACGGCGTCGAGTGGGACGCCGTGGAGAAGGCCTGGAACAGGAACGAGAAGGCGCAGGCGCGCGCCGAGGCGCAGCAGAGCCGGGCCACGCGGCGCGGCCGCGACGGCAAGCCGCGCGAGGTGGTGGCCAAGGTGGTGGGTGGCTCGACGATCTCGCAGCAGCTCGCCAAGAACCTGTTCCTGTCCGGCGAGCGAAACATCCTGCGCAAGGGCCAGGAGCTGGTCATCACCTTCATGCTGGAGTTCGTGCTGGGCAAGGAGCGCATCCTCACCACCTACCTGAACAACGTCGAATGGGGCGAGGGCGTGTTCGGCGCCCAGGCGGCGTCGGAACACTATTTCCGCACGAACGCCGCCACGCTCGGCGCGGCCCAGGCCGCCCGGCTGGCCGTGATGCTGCCTGCGCCCAAGCGCTTCGAGAAGGCGCCGTCGTCGCCCTACGTGCTGGGCCGCTCGGCGACGATCGTGGCGCGCATGGGCGGCGTCGATCTGCCCTGAAGCCGGCCTGACGCCGGTCGAGCCGGCCGCCATCGTCGTCCGCAGGGGCGTCCCGGAGCTGCCATGATGGCGTGTTGAACCGCCCCTCGAGGGCCCGCGAACCGACATGGAACTGGACAGAGAACAGCAGGAAGTCGCGCAGACCGCCGCGCGCATGATCGTCGAGGACGGCCTGGACTACGCCACCGCCCGCCGCAAGGCGTTGCAGGAGCACGGCGACGGCCGCCGCCTGCGTGACGCGCCCAGCAACGAGGCGATCGAGGACGAAGTCCGCGCCCACATCGCGATCTTCCATGCCGACACGCAACCCGCCGAACTGCGCGCGCTGCGCGAGGCCGCGCTGCGCTGGATGCTGCGGCTGGCCGAGTTCCGGCCGCACGTGGGCGGCGCCGTCTGGCGCGGCACGGCCACGCGCCAGTCCATCGTGCGCATCGACCTCTACTGCGAGGACACCAAGGCGCCCGAACTGGCGTTCCTGAACCGCGGCGTCGATTACGAGACCATCAGCGAGCCGCTGGGCCGCGGCGAGCATTCGCTGGTCCTGGTGGTCGACGAGCGCAACGCCGACCTCGGCGACTGGGTGACGATCCACTTCAACGTCCTCGACCTGGACGACCTGCGCGGCGCCCTCAGGCCCGACGCGCGCGGCCAGACCTGGCGCGGCGACGCGGCGGCCCTGCAGCGGCTGCTCGAGGCGGACGCGTCATGACCGGCCTGACGCGACGCGACGTCGTCGGCGCCGTCGTCCTGGGCGGCGCCGCGCTCGGGCTGGGCGCCTGGCTGCGTCATCGGCAGCAGGCGCCGGTGGTCGTCGGCGACGCCGCCGCCGCCGCGGCCTCGGCGGCCGGTCTCGCCCTGCCGCCGCTCACGCCGATCCCGTCGCCGCTCAAGACCATGGACGGGCGCACGCTGAGCGACGCCGACATCGGCGGGCGCTTCGTGCTGCTCAACTTCTGGGCGCCGTGGTGCCCGCCGTGCGTCCGGGAGATGCCCGAGATCGACCGCTTCGCGCGATCGCAGGCCGGCAGGAACGTGCTCGTGATCGGCCTGGCGATCGACGAACAGCCCGCCGTCGAGAAATTCGTGGCCGCCCATCCGGTCTCATTCCCGATCTCCATCCTCGGGTATGCCGGGCTTGCCTGGGCCCGCCGCCTCAGCAATGATCCGAACGTCGCCCTGCCCTTCACGGCGGTGTTCGACCGATCGCAGCGACTCGCGCAGCACAAGTTCGGAGCGACCAATGCCGCCGAACTGACCGAGTGGGTGCGCATTTCCTGAAGGAACTCGCAGCAACCGGCGCGTGGTTGCTCCGAACGAGGCCCCGGAACGCGCGGAACCGCGCTCAACCGCATTGCCCAACGCGGATAGAGTTGTCAAGCACTCTTTTTAGGGTAAATTCTCGCTTAGTGGCGGGAACGGCGCTCAACAAAGCGTAAAGTCCGCCTCTTTCGAATTGACACGCCGGCCTCCGCCGCCGCATCGCGCCTCGCATGAACGTCCTCGTGCTTCACGGTCCCAACCTCAACCTGCTCGGTACACGCGAGCCGGCTGTGTATGGAAGTACCACGTTGCCGGACATTGATCGCGAATTGCAG
>DATCRO010000355.1:0-5255 GCA_036569025.1 Burkholderiaceae bacterium | reverse complement strand
CGCGCAGCATCTGGGTGACGCTGACCTGCTCGGGCGACAGGCGGATGCGGCCGGACGCGAAGCGGGCCAGCTGCTGGCCGATCATGCCGGCGCGGCGGGCGCGTTCGATCTCCTCGCGCAGCATGCGCAGCCCGGCGCGGTCGATCTTGCCGGTGGTGGCGAGCACGGTGACGCGCTCGAGCGCGGCCGACAGCGGCAGTCCGACCTCGGTGCCGATCTGGCCGATGATCTCGCGCCAATGTCCCTCGTCCGGCTGCGTCGGGGGCCTGTCGGAAGCCTGATCGGTCATGATGGAGCGGCTCGAAGCCAGAGTCATTGCCATTATTCATTCCCTCCGGCGCGCGAAGCGGGCGGCACCGGATGTGCGCCGCGCAACTGGAGTTGCGCTAGTTACAAATTGTAGCGAACTGCATCCTGACGACCCGCATATTGCCCACCGCCAGAGGGTGATTCCATCCCCCAGGAGGGTGAAAACGGCTCAGTCGGCCGCGCATTCCTGCACATGATGAACCGATGCCCGCTCAAAAACATTCGGATACACCCGTTGACAGTTGCCGGAGACCCACGCTCGAGCAGCGACTGGTGCTGACGTCGCTGGCCGTGCTGGCGGCCTGTTCGCCGACGTTCGACTGGCGCAGCATCCCGTTGCCCGACACCCCGCTCGTCGCGGAACTGCCCTGCCGCCCTGCCCGCTTCCAGCGCGACGTGACTGTCGCCGGGGTGCCATTGCAGCTGTTCATGCTGTCGTGCGAGGCGGGCGGCGTCACCTACGGCGTCGCCACGGCCGACGTGGTCGACCCGGCCAGGGTGGACGCGGTGCTGTTCGCGCTGCGTGCCAGCGCGGCCGGCGCCATCCGGTCGGCCGATTCGACGGCTGGCGCGTTGAACCTGGACGGGATCACCCCGTTTCCAGGAAACACCAGTGCGCACCTGCATGGCCGCCGGCCCGACGGCGGGACGATCGAGGAAGCCGTCCGGGTCTTCGCCCGCGGGACGCGCGTCTACCAGGCGAGCGCCGTCGGCACCAGCCTGCCCGACGCGGCGCTGCGCCCGTTCGAGGACGGCCTTCGCTTCGACCTGGAAAAGCCCGTCGCCGGCCCCAGCTAGGGTCCAGCCGGGGGCGTCGCGCCGTCGCAAGCGTGCAAAACCGCCACGAATGGCCGACCGCGCGCCCGCACCCAGAGTCCGCGGCCTAGGTTTGCCGCGCTTCCAGGCCGATAATCGATTGTTTGCGCCGCGTCATGGCGCTCGGGTCTGAATCCACGTGGCCGCTGTCCTGCTGATCGCTCATGCTCCCCTCGCCTCGGCGCTGCTTTCCGTCGCCGGGCATTGCTACGAGGAGAAGGGCCACCTGTTCGAGGCGATCGACGTCGAGCCGGCGATGTCGCCCGAGACGGTGGAGTCGCTCGCCCGCGCGGCGCTCGCGCGCCTGAACGCGCCCGAGGTGCTGGTGCTGACCGACGTGTTCGGCGCCACGCCCTGCAACGTGGCACAGCGTCTGGCCGATGGCGTCAACGTGCGCGTGGTGGCCGGCGTCAACGTGCCGATGCTGTGGCGCTCGCTGTGCTATCTGGGCGAGCCGCTCGACGCGCTGGTCGCCCGTGCCGTCTCGGGCGCCTCGCAAGGCGTCATGCAGGTGGCGCAGACGCGTCCACAGAACCAGGTTCAACCCCCGCTCTCGAATGATCCGAACTCCTCTCGTCATCAGCAATAAGCTCGGCTTGCATGCCCGGGCCTCGGCCAAGCTCACCAAGCTGGCCAGCAGTTTCAAGTGCGAGGTCTTCATGTCGCGCAACGGCCGGCGGGTCAACGCCAAGAGCATCATGGGCATCATGATGCTGGCCGCCGGCCTCGGCTCCGACGTGGAGCTCGAGACCGACGGCGAGGACGAGCGGGAGGCGGCCGAGCAGATCGCCGCGCTCGTCAACGACAAGTTCGGCGAAGGCCAGTAGGCGGCGGATCGCCGCGCGCGGCGCTTCAGGCCGCGAAGTGGCGCTGGTAGCGGGCCGGGATGTCGGCCACGCGGGTCAGCATCGGCAGGTCGGCCGTGTTGAATTCCGGATCCCACGCCGGCGCGCCCAGCACCTTGGCGCCCATGCGCAGGTAGCCCTTGATCAGCGCGGGCGGCTCGACGTCCAGCGTCTGGTCCAGGTCGTCCACCGGCAACGCCACGCGGGGGCGCACCTGGCGGTCGGCCGGCGCGAGGTGCGTCTCGCGCAGCCTGGCCCACAGGCTGGCGGCGCAGTGGCCGCCGTCGCGCATCGAGATGCTGGCGCACCCGATCACCGTCTCCATCGCGTTCTGTTCCATGAACTGCGACAGCGCGCTCCACAGCGTCAGGATCACGCCCCCGGTGCGGTGATCCGGGTGCACGCAGCTGCGGCCCAGCTCCACCATGCGATCGCGCAGCGGGCGCAGTCGGGTGAGGTCGAATTCGGTGTCGCTGTAGAAGCTGCCGGCGCGGCGCGCGGCGCTGGGCGTGAGCACGCGGTAGGTGCCCACGACCTCGCCGGGTTCGTCGCCGGCGGGCGCGGTGCGCACGATCAGGTGCTCGCAGAACGCGTCGAACAGGTCGACGTCGTGCCCCGCGGGCGCGCCGGCCAGCGGCGTCGGACGGGCGCCCATCTCCTCGACGAAGACAGCGTGGCGCAGGCGCTGGGCCGCGCGGACGTCGTCCAGGTGGCGGGCCCACACGACCTGCAGCGTCGGGGCTGCCGGCGCGCGCTCGGCGCGCAGGGCGGCCCGGTCGGCGCGGCGCGGGCTGTCGACCGCGATGGGCGTAGTGACGAAATCGGTCATCGCAATGCTCCCCAAGGATGGCAGGCATGCTCCCGGGCCGCGATGACGCGCCCGTGAAGCGGCGATGAACCTGGCGTGACACCGTGGCGGAATCCCCGGTTTGGCGCAGGGCGGCGCGCCGGCTTGCTGCTACATTGACCGGACGAACCCGCCGGCGCCCGACGCGCATCCGGCGTGCGGTTCGCGGAGGAGTTTCGTGAGCATTCAGGTGTTCGGTCTGCCGGTGTCGCGTGGCGTCGCCATCGGCCGTGCGGTGCTGGTGGCATCCAGCCGCGTCGACGTCGCGCACTACTACGTCGACGCAGGCATGATCGAGGCCGAGGTGCGCCGGCTGCGCCGGGCGCGCGACATGGTGGTCGACGAGCTCACGGCGCTCAAGGGCGACGTGCCGGAGGACGCGCACGACGAGCTCGTCGCGCTGCTGGACGTCCACCTGATGCTGCTGCAGGACGACTCGCTGTCCGAGGCCACGCGGCAATGGATCGTCGAGCGCCACTACAACGCCGAGTGGGCGCTGTCGGCGCAGCTCGAAGTGCTGGCCCGCCAGTTCGACGAGATGGAGGACGAGTACCTGCGCGAGCGCAAAGGCGACCTGGAGCAGGTGGTCGAACGCGTCATCGCCGCGCTGGGGCGGCTCGGCGGCGGCGACGGCGACGGCGAAGCCGACAGCGACATCCCGGCCCATGGCCAGCGCGACTTCGCCGGCGAAGACCCGCTGATCCTGGTGGCCAACGACATCGCGCCCGCCGACATGCTCAAATTCAGGCGCAGCGTGTTCACGGGGTTCGTCACCGACGTCGGCGGCCGCAATTCGCACACGGCCATCGTCGCGCGCAGCATGGACATTCCGGCGGTGGTCGGCGCCCGCGAGGCGAGCCGCATCGTCACGCAGGACGACTGGATCATCATCGACGGCGACGCCGGCGTGGTGATCGTCAATCCTTCTCCCATCGTGCTCGAGGAATACCGCTTCCGCCAACGCCAGGTCGAGCTGGAACGCGCTCGCCTGGATCGCCTGCGCCACACGCCGGCAGTGACGTTGGACGGCAACCCGGTCGAGCTGCTGGCCAACATCGAGCTGCCGAGCGACGCACAGGCCGTGCTCGACGCCGGCGCCGTGGGTGTCGGCCTTTTCCGCAGCGAGTTCCTGTTCATGAACCGCGCCGGCCGCCTGCCCGGCGAGGAAGAGCAGTACGAGGCCTACAGCAAGGTCGTCAAGGCGCTGTCGGGGCTGCCGGTCACGATCCGCACGGTCGACATCGGCGCCGACAAGCAGCTTGACCGCGCGCCCCAGCAGATGGAGCGCAACGACCACAACCTGAACCCGGCGCTGGGACTGCGGGCGATCCGCTGGAGCCTGTCCGAGCCGGAGATGTTCGGCGAGCAGCTGCGCGCCATCCTGCGCGCGAGCGTGCACGGCAAGGTTCGGCTGCTGGTGCCCATGGTGGCGCAGCTGCGCGAGGTGCGCCTGCTGCTGGAGGCCATCGAGCGCGCCAAGGCGCAGTTGCGCGCGCGGGCGCAACCCTATCTGGATGTCGCCATCGGCGCCATGATCGAGGTGCCCGCCGCTGCGCTGGTGCTGCCGTCGCTGCTCAAGTACTTCGACTTCGTCTCGATCGGCACCAACGACCTGATCCAGTACACGCTGGCCATCGACCGCGCCGACGAGGCGGTGTCCCATCTCTATGACCCGTGGCATCCCGCGGTGCTGCGGCTGATCTCGCAGACCATCGCCACGGCCAACGCGCAGGGCAAGGATGTCTGCGTCTGCGGCGAGATGGCCGGCGACCCGGCGTTCACCGAGCTGCTGCTGGGCATGGGCCTGCGCAGCTTCTCGATGCATCCGACGCAGGTGTCGTCCATCAAGAAGCGCATCCTGCGCGTGGACTCGTCCCTCTGGAGCAGGCACGTCGACCTGGTGTGCGAGGCCGAGGATCCGCAGGCGATCTACGCGCGGCTGCAGACGGCGGTGCCCGAGCGGCGGGGCTGACGCCGACGTCTGCGTTCGCCATGGAGGGCGCCGCGTGTCGGCGCCCTTTCGCATTCCCGCTGGCAAGCCGGGCGGTGATCGAGGCGCAGATCGGGCCGTCCGGAAGATTTCTGCAAAGTGCTTGCAAGTTTCAAAAGACCCGACATAGAATGGCAGGCTTCGCTGATCGCA
The DNA here is from genome assembly GCA_036569025.1 of Burkholderiaceae bacterium. Classification (GTDB taxonomy): domain Bacteria; phylum Pseudomonadota; class Gammaproteobacteria; order Burkholderiales; family Burkholderiaceae_C; genus Scleromatobacter. The sequence continues at coordinate 295 of DATCRO010000355.1, read as the reverse complement.
AGTCAGCGCAGATGCGGTGACTGGCTGGGTCTTGGGGCTCGCTACAGACAACGCCTCTGCAGGCCGAGTCGGCCAGCGAAGAGTCTGAAATTTTTGCTTGACGACGATTCGGAATCGAGCATAGAATGGCAGGCTTCGCTGATCGAGATTCAGTTTGAAATTGCAGCGCTACGGCGCAGCGAGTTTGAGCAGATAACGCGGTCGGCGAAAACGAAGTGAAAACTGAGTGCTTGACAAGGTTTTGAAAAGCAACTTAGAATTCCGCTTCTGCGCTGACAACAGGTTGGCGCGACGC
>DATCRO010000354.1:0-11321 GCA_036569025.1 Burkholderiaceae bacterium | reverse complement strand
ATCATCGCGGCCGGCTCGCAGGCCGTGCGCCTGCCGTTCTTCCCGGACGACCCGCGCATCGTCGACTCCACCGGCGCGCTGGAACTGCGCTCCACGCCGAAGAAGATGCTGATCGTCGGCGGCGGCATCATCGGCCTGGAGATGGGCACCGTGTACTCGACGCTGGGCGCGCGCTTGGACGTCGTCGAGATGCTGGACGGCCTGATGCAGGGCGCCGACCGCGACCTCGTCAAGGTCTGGCAGAAGATGAACGCCCGGCGCTTCGACAACATCCTGCTCAAGACCAAGACGGTGGGCGCCGAGGCGACGGCCGACGGCATCAAGGTGAAGTTCGAAGGCGAGGGCGGCACGCGCGAGGAGATGTACGACCTCGTGCTGCAGGCCGTCGGCCGCACGCCCAATGGCAAGAAGATCGGCGCGGAACGCGCGGGCGTCATCGTCGGCGACCGCGGCTTCATCCCGGTGGACGTGCAGATGCGCACCAACGTGCCGCACATCTTCGCGATCGGCGACATCGTCGGCCAGCCGATGCTGGCGCACAAGGCGGTGCACGAGGGCCACGTGGCCGCGGAAGTCGCCGCCGGCGACCAGCACGCCCGCTTCGACGCCCGCGTGATCCCCAGCGTGGCCTACACCGATCCGGAAGTGGCCTGGGTGGGCCTGACCGAGGACCAGGCCAAGGCGCAGGGCATCGCGGTCAAGAAGGGCCTGTTCCCGTGGTCGGCTTCCGGCCGCGCCATCGCCAACGGCCGCGACGAAGGGCAGACCAAGCTGCTGTTCGACGCGACGACGCACCAGATCGTGGGCGGCGGCATCGTCGGCATGAATGCCGGCGACATGATCGGCGAGGTCGCGCTCGCCATCGAGATGGGCGCCAACGAGGTCGACATCGGCCGCACGATCCACCCGCACCCGACGCTGGGCGAATCGATCGGCCTGGCGGCGGAAGTGGCCCATGGCAGCTGCACGGACCTGCCGCCGCAGCGCAGGTGATCGTTGCTTCGACCCGATGAGGAGGCGCTGCGGCGCCTGTTCTGCTTTCCGGATTCAACGACGGGGTCAGGTCTTGAATGTTGCGGGGTCAGGTCTTGAATCGCGCACTTTCTCGCCAGTGTCAGGTCTTGAAATGAGCACTTTCGTGTCCGCATTGGTGTCAGGGGCTTGCCTTTTCTAAGCAGGGATGGTGATGACGCAAAAGGACAAGACTCGACACTGCGGCCGGCTCACACCGCAGCAGACACGACGGCCCGTGCCAGACCTGCGGTGGAGTGCATGATTCAAGACCTGACCCCGCAACATTCAAGACCTGACCCCCGACGGCGACCCCCCGGCAGCAGGAACGGTCAGGACAGGAGGCCCGCCGCTCCGCGATGATGCCGCCCATGGACAGCCGCCAAGACCCGTTCAAGGACGTCATCGCCTGGATCGAGCAGCAGCTCGACCAGCCGTTGACGCTGGCGCAGGTCGCGGCGCGGGCCGGCCTGTCGCCGTTCCACTTCTCGCGGCTGTTCACCGCGCGCATGGGCCGCGGCGTGATGGCCCACGTGCGCGGGCGCCGGCTCGTGCGCGGGGCGCGTCGCCTCTGCGACGAGCCCGGCCTGCAACTGATCGACCTCGCGTTCGACTGCGGCTTCGACTCCCAGGAGGCGTTCACGCGCGCTTTCAAGCGCGTGTTCGGCGTCTCGCCGGGGCGGTTCCGCAGCGGCTTCGCGGTCCAACCCATCGAAGGGCAATACCCCATGACCGTACCCACCCAGGCCGCCGCCGTCGTCCGCCTCCCCGAACTCGTGACGTTGCCCGGCATCCGCCTCGCCGGCCCGGCGCGCCGCTTCGACGAGGCGACCAAGGCCGAGATCCCGCAGCTGTGGTCCGCGCTCATCGGCGCGCTGCCGTTCGCCGGGCAGGTCAGGAGCTGGGCGACCTATGGCGTCGTCTCGAGCGTCGATCCGGCAGAAGGCTGCTTCCAGTACATGGCTGGCGTCGGCGTCGAGCCGGACTGCGTGCCGCCGCCGGGTTTCGCGACGATGGAGATCCGGGCCGCGACCTATGCCGTCTTCCGCATCACGCTGGATGGCTCGGCGCTGCACCCGCAGGTCAAGCGGGCGATGGCCGCGGTCTGGGGCGAACTGATCCCGGCCTCCGGCCTGACGCTGGCCGGTGGCCCTGACTTCGAGCTCTACGACGGACGCTTCGACCCGCTCGAGGCCGGCTCGGTGATCGATTTCCACGTGCCCGTGCAGGCCTGATCCCCGGCGGCTTCAGTTGCTGGGCTTGGGCGGGATGTTGGCCGGGCCGGCCGCCGTCGGCGGCAGCGTCTCGGGGTTGACCTCGACCGGCGGGCTGCCGGGCTTGCCGGGGATGACGGTGACCGTCTCCTTGATGTCGCCGCCGCCGGCGACGCTGCCCGAGACCGTGGTGTCGACGCCGGCCGCACGCTTGAGGCAGTCCTTCCTGTCGTCGCCGGACTGCGCCTCGCAACGCTTGCGCTCGTTGGCGGCGATCTGCTCGGGCGTGGGCGTCGTCAGGCTGTGCCGGCGCGCCGCCTGCAGGGCCGCGGCGGCCTCGGTCAGGCAGGTCTTCCGGCTCTCGGCGGTCTTGCCGGCCATGCAGTTGGAGCGATCCTGCTGGTAGCGCTGCTCGGCCGGCGAGGGCGTGGCCGCGTTGGCGGAGATCGCGCCGACCGAGAACGTGGAGCAGACCACCGCGACCGTGGCTGCGATGACGAGCAGTTCGGGGGCTTTCTGGAGGTTCATGCCGTGGACTCCTCTTTTGGGAAACTCCACGGTGCATGGCATTCCGCGTGCCTGCAGAACGCAACATCCTGCGCGGCAATGGAAACACGCGCGACAGCGGCGCGGCCGTTCAGCGCACGGCGCCTTCCGCGACGATCTTCCAGCGACCCGCGTCGCGCTCCCAGTACTGGCGCAGCGTCGTCTCCCGGCGCGTACGCGTGCCGCGCTCGTTGAAGGTGACGACCATGGTCTTGTTCCGGTCGTCGGACCAGGTCATGACGCTGAGGTTGTCGAACGCCACCGGATCCTTGGGCGCGACCGCCGGCGGCGGCACCACGACGCGCTTGCCGTGCACGCGGGCGACCGTGGGTTGCGGCGGCGGGGAGGGCGGCGCGGCGGGCGTCTGCGGCGCGGCGCCGGGCGCGTAGAACGCGTCGAGCGCGGCCAGGTCGTCGCCGGCGCGCACGGCCTGCCAGCGGTTGACCGCGTCGAGGATCTCGGCATGGTTCAGGCGGGCCGAATCGTCGGCGACCCAGTGGATTTGCCGGGTGATGATGACCGGCGTGTCGTGGATCGGCACGGTGTTCATCAGCGCCACGAGCTCGTCGTTGGCCAGCGTGACGCAGCCGTCCGAGTCCTTGGGCGGGCGCGAGTACGTGCTGAACGGCACGCCGTGCACGTAGATGCCCGAGCCGGTGCGCCCATGCAATTGGTCCAGGAGGTTGGGGTAGTTCAGCTGCATCGCGCCGGCGCCGAAGGTGTCGCGCAGCGAACTCTGCCCGACGCGGTCCGACACGAAGTACACGCCCAGCGGCGTGCGCTGGTCGCCCTCGACCGTCTTGTCGACGCCCTGCTTGCCGACCGACACGTAATGGTCGCTGACCAGGCGCATGCCCTTGGGGCCGTTCTCGAACAGGTACAGCCGCGAGCGTGTCGTGTCGACGGCGATGGCGTGGTGCACGGCCTTGGGCAGGACGATGAATTCGGCCGGCACCTGGCCTTCGGGCGGACGCTCCTGCAGCGCGCGCAGGCGCTGCACGGCTTCCTCGCGCAGTTCGGCCACCTCGGCGACCAGGCCCGCGCTGGCCGCCGCCGCCGGGCCCGCGGCACCGAAGCCGGGCGCGGCGCCGCCGCGTGCCGACAGCAGGTCGGCGTACACGAGCTGTGCCAGCCTGAAGCCGGGCACGTCGTGCGTGAGGGACGCGGCCGCGTCGAGCGCGAGCTCGGGCTGCTGGTGGCCGATCAGCTCGTAGATGCCGATCAGCCGGCTCTCCGGCGAGCCCTTGAAGGCGCCGGCGAACGGCGAATCCTTGGGCAGCGTGGCGGCCGTGGTCGCGACCGGCAGCGCGTGGGCGCGCGTGGGCGGCGGCACGTCGTCCGCAAGCGCGACGACCGCGCCGACGGGCGCGAGCGCGGCCTCGGGCGTCGCATGCGGCGTCGGGATGCCGTGCAGCTCGGTGCTGGCCAGCAGTCCGGCGCCGGCGACCACGAGGGAACCCACTGCCACCGCCGTGCGCGGCCAATGCGGCCGGCGCGGCGTCTTCGAAGACGCGGGGAGGGCGTCGTCTTCCATCATCATCCGCCGACCGACTCCTGCTTGATCAGCCACTTGCCCGAGGGCGAGCGCACCAGGTCGAGCGTCTTGTGGCCGGACGTGGAGAGGGTGTCGGATTCGTAGATCTGCTTGAAGTGCGCCTGGGCCTTGTCGCCGTTGACGCTCACGCGCAGGTCGGACACCTGCACGGCGATGCGCTTGCGCGGCACGATGCGCGCCTTGCGATCCTCTTCCCACGCCTTGTGCGACTTGCCGGCCGTGGCGTAGTCGGGCGTGTAGGCGGCCAGGTAGCCGGCCATGTCGCGACGGCTCCAGGACGACGCCCAGGCGTGCACCGCCTCGCTGACCTCGGCCACGGCGCTGCCGCTGGCGACGGCGGGTGCCGGCGCGGGCGCGGACGCGGTGACGGGCGCAGGAGCCGGCGCGGACGGCTTGGGCGCCGGCACGGGCGCCGGCGGCGGCACCGGGGCGGGCTTGGGGGCCGGCGGCGGCACCGGAGCGGGCTTGGCCGCGACGATCGGCGCGGGCGCGGGGGCAGGCGCCGGCGCCGGCGTGGCGGCCGCGACCTGCACCGGCTTGGCGGGCGCCGGCGCAGGCGCGGCGCTGGTGGCCACGGCGGCGACGCCGGGGTTGGTCAGCTCGCGCAGCAGCAACAGCTTGGGCGGCGTGACCGTGTCCTTGCTGTCGATCTGCAGGGCCTTCTGGTAGGCCTCGCTCGCGAGCTGGGCATAGACGTCGCCCAGGTTCTGGTAGGCCGTGGCGTATTGCGGATTGGTGCGGATGGCCGCCACCAGCGCGGCGCGCGCCTTGTTGTAGTCGCCCTGGTGGCCATACAGCACCGCGAGGTTGTTGTAGGGCGCGGGCATCTCCGGGTGGTCCTCGACCAGCTTCTGGAACACCTGGATCGCCTCGGCGTTGCGGTCCAGCAGCGACAGCGTCACGCCGCGGCGAAAGCGCATCGCCGGATCCTTGGGGTTCTTCACGAGCGCGTCGTCGATCAGCTTGAGCGCCTGGGTGGCCTGGCGTGCGTTGATCAGCCGCTGGATCTCCGCGACATCGGCCGGCGACGCGGAGGCCGGCGCGGGCGCCGCCGCCGGCGCGGCCTGCGCGAGCGCCCCGGCCGACGCCGTCGCCAGCGTGAGCGCGGCGATCGCGAGGGAGAGCTGGTGCAGCGGCGTCAGCGGGGATCGGGGAACGCGCATGGTGGCGGGGGTCCGGGAGTTGGGCGGGAGGGACGGCACGACTGCGCGTGAGTCTATCGAAAATAGGGGCTGTCCTTGCCCGCGGATGCATGAAAAAGGGGCGCTTTTCGCGCCCCTGGACACAGGAAGAAACACCGAGCCCGCGTGTTCAGCGATTGCTCTCGGCAACGATCTTCCATTCGCCGTCGACGCGATCCCAGACCAGGGTCTTGTGCATCGTGTCCTTGAGGCTCGGCGAACTGTAGGACTGGTCGAAGCTCGTCTCGACCCGGGTGTCGGTCAGCGACCGGGTCTGGACGTTGGCCAGCGTCACCTTGATGGCGCCGGGCCGGCTCACCAGGCGGCGGCGTTCGGCGGCCCAGGTCTCGCGGCTGCCCTTGGCGGGCTTGAATTCCGGCGCGTAGAAGGCGAGGTAGCGGTCGGCGTTGTGGCTCATCCACGCGTCGGCCCAGTCCTGCAGGCGCTGCGCGGCCACGGTGGTCGAGTGGGCGGCGGTCGGCGCCGGGACGGGCGCCACGTCGCGGATCGCCGGGGCCGGCGCCGACGCGGCCAGCGCCGGCGTCGCCACCGGGCGCAGGGCCGCGGGCGCGCGCTCGGCGGCCATCCTGTCGGCGCGCGCGTCCAGCTGGGCGAAGGTGGCGCCGCCGACCTCGATGGCCTCGAGCGGGCAGCGCGACGACGCGTCGCCGTCGATGCCCCAGTTCTGCGCCTCGGGGGCCAGGTCCTGCCCGTCGGGGCGCTTCAGGCCCAGGCCGGCCACCAGGGTGCCCATGCCCGCGTAGGTGCGCAGGATGGCGGTGGCCAGGTCTTCCTCGGCCAGCACGTAGGAGCGCTTGGCGGTGTAGAGCTCGTTCTCGGAGTTCAGCAGGTCCAGCAGGCTGCGCTGGCCGATGTCGAACTGCTGGCGATAGGCGTCGCGCGCCTTCTGGATCGACACGACGTTGCGGTCGAGGTAGCCCAGCTGCTCGCCCAGCTTGCGCACGTCGTTGAACGCGACCGAGACGGTCTGGCGCGTGTCGACGCACGCCTTGTCGCGCAGGTTCTCGGCCTGGGTCAGCAGGTTGGCGTACTGGCGCTCGCGGGCCGAATCGGCGCCGCCGTTGAAGATGTTCCAGGTGACGGCGATCTCGGCGCCGACGTCGTGCTTCTGGTACAGCACGCCGTCCAGGTTGTGGCCGGCGGCGCCCTGGGCGCGCGCTTCCACGCGGGGCTGGAACGGGCTCTTGCGCGCGGCGACGGCGGCGCGGGCGCCGCGCAGGTTCTCGATGGCCGCGGCCACGGCCGGGCTCTGAATGGCGGCCATGCGCATGGCCTCGCTCTCGGTGGCGGGCAGTTGCTTGACCATCGAGACGGCGCTGACGTTCTCGGCCGGCGGCACCGCACCCACGAGGCGGATGTAGCGCTCCGTGACGTCGTGCAGGTTCGCCCGTTCGGTCACCAGGTTGGACTCGGCCAGCGCCACGCGGGCGATCACCTGTTCCAGGTCGACGCCGCGGCCCACGCCGGCGTTCACGCGCGACTGCACCTGGTCGAACGAATACTTGTGCTGGACGTAGTTGTCCTCGGCCAGCGCCACCAGCTTGCGGTAGCGCACGACGTCGTAGTACGCCGTGGCGGCCTGAAGGCCGAACTGCTCGGTGGCATCGAGGAACTCGAACCAGCGCTCCAGCTTCGCGTGCCCCAGGCGCTCGATCTCGCTCCGCGTGCCCAGGCCGTCCCACAGCAGCTGGCTCAGCTCCAGCCGCACGCCGCCCTGGTAGAAGCGGGCGTCGCGCGGCAGCGAATTGGTGTTCTCGTAGGCGCGCTTGCCGGCGGCGGCCGTGGCGTCCAGGTGCGGCTTCCAGGCGCCCGAAGCGACGTCGATCTCGTCGTTGGACGCTCGAAAAGCGTTGAATTTCGCGGCGACTTCCGGGTTTCCGTCGATCGCCTTCTGCACCGACTGGACCACGGGGGACGTGGACTGCGCCATCGCGGCGCAGCTCGCCAGCGCGAGCAGGCTGAAGCGGATGAACGTCTTTCTCATGCGGAAAAGGCGGTGTCCCGACCGGGTGTTTGTTGTTGTTTCAATGATACCGGGCAGGGGCAGCGGCCGACGGGCCGTGGCCGAGGGGAAGTCTCATTGATTCGGGGCAACCGTCGATTGATGCTCGAAGTTGTGGCTTGACCACGACGATGCTCCACTTCATTGCGCGCGAAGCCGGCCGATAGATGCCAGTGGACCTCCGATTCCCTTGTCCCGCAGCGCCCGGCGTGACTTGCTCCCGCTGGATCGACGCCGACGCCCCCGCGCCGGCCTGGCGCGCGGCCGCCTGGCTTCGCGCGGTGCTGCGCGCGGCCGCCTGGCTGCGCGCGGTGCTGCTGCGCCTGCTGGCCGTGCTGGTGCTGCTGGCGTTCTCGGTGCAGGCGCTGGACACCGACCGCATCGTCCGCTCCGCGCAGAAGTACGGCCCGACGGGCGTCGCCAACGCCAAGGCCCTGCAGCAGATGATGCTGGCGCTCGGTGGCAAGGACGACCTCGCCCGGCTGCGCGCGGTCAACGACTTCTACAACCAGCGCCTGGCCTACATGGAGGACATCGACAACTGGGGCCAGGTCGACTACTGGGCCAGCCCGCTCGAGTCGCTCGGCAAGGGCGCCGGCGACTGCGAGGACTACGCGATCGGCAAGTACTTCACGCTGACGTCGCTGGGCATCCCGCACGCCAGGTTGCGCATGGTCTACGTCCGCGCCTCGATCGCCGGCGCGCCCAACGGCTTCGTCGCCCACATGGTGCTCGCGTACTACCCGACGCCCGAGGCCGAGCCGCTGGTGCTGGACAACCTGCAGCCGGTGATCCGCCCGGCGGGCGAGCGGCCCGACCTGGCGCCGGTGTTCAGCTTCAACGCGGAAGGCCTGTGGCAGGGTGTTGGTAGCATCCGTGCCAACGGGGATCCGCTGACGCGGTTGTCCAAGTGGCGCGAAGTGCTGCAGCGCGCGCGTCAGGATGGTTTCCAATGATGAGCACGCCCCGGCCCGAAGAGGCCGCCCAAGAGGAGAGCGCATGTCGCTGATTCGCCAGGTGTGGTTGCTGTTGTCGGTGACGCTGGTGCTGGCCTTCGCCGGCGCGATCGGCGTGTCCGTCCATGCGGCGCGCCACTACCTGCAGACGCAGTTGAACCTCAAGAACAACGACACGGCGCAGTCGCTGGCGTTGACGCTGGGCCAGCAGAAGGGCGACCCGGTGGCCCTGGAGCTCGCGATCTCCAGCCAGTTCGACACCGGCTTCTACGAGCGCATCCGGCTCGTCGGCCCGAACGGCAAGACGCTCGTCGAGAAGCAGGCCGACCCGCATCCGCAGAGCGCGCCGGGCTGGTTCGTCGCGCTGCTGGGCCTGGCCCCGGCCGACGGGGTGGCGCAGGTCAGCGACGGCTGGAAGCAGATCGGCCGCCTCGAGGTGCGCAGCCAGTCGGCCTTCGCCGACGACGAGCTGTGGCAGAGCACGCTGCACACCGTCGGGGTGCTGGCGCTGCTGCTGGCCGCCGCGGGCATCTTCTCGACCGTGGGCGTCAACCGCATCCGCGTGCCGCTGCTGCGCACCGTCGACCAGGCCAAGGCCATCACGGAACGCCGCTTCGTCACCGTCGACGAGCCGGACATGCCCGAGCTGCGCAACGTCACCCGCGCCATGAACGCGATGGTGGGACGCGTCAAGGCGATGTTCGACGAGCAGGCCGGCCAGGTCGAGCTGCTGCGCCGCCAGGCCCATTGCGACCCGCTGACGGGGCTGTCCAACCGCGCGCACTTCCTGGGCCGCATGAAGGTCATGCTCGATGCCGAGGACGGCGCCGCCGACGGCGCGCTGGTGATGGTGCGGCTGGTGGAGCTGCAGTCGCTCAACCGCACGCTGGGCCGCTCTGCCACCGACCGCCTCCTGCAGGACGCGGCCGCCGCGATGATCGAGTCGTCGCGCCGCTTCAGCGCCTCCGAGGTGGGACGCCTGAACGGCAGCGACTTCGCGCTCGCGTTGCCCGATGTCGATTCGCTGCGCGAGTCGGCCATCGACGTCGGTGCGCGCCTGCGCAGCCTGATGCGCGTGCACGAGGGCGGGGCGCATGTCGTGGTGGGCGCGGTGCGCTGGGCGCACGGGGCGCCGGTCTCGTCGCTGCTGGCCGCCGCCGACCAGGCGCTCGCGCGCGCCGAAAGCCGCGGCCCGTGGACGGTCGAGGCCGACGACGCCGCCACCGGGAGCGGCGCCCTCGGCGAGGACGCGTGGCGCCAGCGCATCCAGGCCGCGCTGGCCGGGCGCAGCGCGCAACTGGTCGACTTCCCGCTGGTCAGCCGCACCGGCGAGCTGGTGCATCTCGAATCGCCGCTGCGGCTGCGCCTGGGCGAGGAGGGCGAGCTGGTGTCCGCCGCGCAGTGGCTGCCGATGGCGCGCCGCGCGCAACTGACGGCCGACGTCGACCTGCTCGCCATCGAGCTCGCGCTGCAGGCCGTCGAGGGCGACGGCAAGCCGCGCTCGGTCAACGTCAGCCCGTCGTCGCTGGCCGATTCGGCGTTCTCCACCCGCGTGCACGCCCTCGTGGTGGCCCACGCGGACGCCGCGCGCAAGCTCTCGCTGGAGCTGGCCGAGGCCGGCGCCGTGCGCCAGCTGCACCTCGTGCGCGAGCTGGCCGAACAGCTGCACGGCTCGGGCACGAAGATCGGCCTGGAGCACGCCGGCGAACGCCTGGGCGAGACGCGCGGCCTGCTCGAGGCCGGCCTGGACTTCGTCAAGCTCGACGCCAGCCTGCTGCAAGGCCTGGCGGGCGACGAGGCGCGTGCCCAGCACGTCGCCGGCACCGTGCGCATGCTGCACGGCATCGGCCTGCGCGTGTACGCCGAAGGCGTGACCGAGGTGGCGGACGCCACCGCGCTGTGGTCGGCGGGCGTCGACGGCCTGACCGGGCCGGTGCTGCAGGCGTCGCGCTCGGCCTGACCCGGCCGGCTCAGTCGGCCCAGTCGCCGTCGACGCTGATCACCTTGCACTCGCTGCTGTAGGCGTCGCGCGTCTTCTCGCACTCGGCCAGCGCCTGTGTCCGTGCCGCGTCCGCGCTGCCGGCGCCGGCGGCCCAGCCCGACGCGCCGCTGTCCGAGCTCGCGAACGCCTTGTGCTTGGGCGCGGGCCAGTACGCCTCGCGGAAATCGCGGCGGGCCTTGGGCGATTTCATGAAGACGGACAGGTCGTCGTCGGTGGGCAACTGTGGCGCCTCGTCGGCCGCCGGCGCCGACAGCGCGCTCGCCGCGACGCGCGAGCCGATGCCGTCGTCGACCCACAGGCCATGGCGGAACCCGGCGCCGATGCAGGCGACCGCCACCGCGACGACCATGCGCAGCACCGGGCTGCCCGGGTCGGGCTCGGCGCCGAAGCGGTTGTCGCCCTGCGAGCCGGGCACCATCCCGAGCAGCAGGCCCGCAAGCGTGCCGACCAGCGGCACGGCGCCGACCAGCACCCACCACGCGGACAGCCCGACATCGTGCAGCCGCAGCACGCTCAGCCGGAACGTCCAGAGGGCGGCGACGAGCATGCCCAGGCCGATCAGGAAGACGACGGCCGGACGCGGATGGTGCAGGATGCCCATCAGTCCCCAGCGCATCGCGGCCCAGCCGAACAGGGCCGCGGCGCCGTACGGGCGGCGCGCGAGGCGGCCGGACAGGCCGACGCCGAACACCGAGGGCGGCGCGTCCACGACGACCATCGCTGCGACCGGCAACTCCGAATCGCGATCGCGATCGTGCGGGCGGCCGGCCGGCGGCCGGGCCGGCTCGGCCGGCGCTGCCGTTGCCGTCGCGACTCCTGCCTCGACCGGGACC
>DATCRO010000353.1:0-4383 GCA_036569025.1 Burkholderiaceae bacterium | reverse complement strand
CCGCCACAGGCGCGTGAGCGTCGTGCCGGGGCCGACTTCCAGCACGGCGCCGGGTCGGCGCTCGGCGATGGTGTCCATGCAGGCGTCCCAACGCACCGTCGTGGCGACCTGCTCGGCGAGCACGCGCCGGACTTGCGCGGGGTCGCGCACCACGGTGCCGGTGATCCCTGCGACCCAGGCCACGCGCGGCGCGCGCCAGGGCATGCCTGCAAGCGCCTGCGCGAGCACGGGCACGGCCGCGCGCAGCGCGCTCGTGTGTGAGGGCACGCGCACGCACAGGGGCCGGGCCATCACGCCGCGCGCGCCCAGCTCGGCCGCCGCCGCGGCCAGCGCGGCGCGCGCGCCGCCGACGATGCAGCGGCGTTCGCCGGTGCGAATCGCGACCTCGAGTCCCCAGCGTGAGGCGGCCGCGGCCACCTCGCCGGCGCTCACGTCCGACAGCGCGAGCAGACCGCCGCCGTCCGCACACGCGTCCATCGCGGCGGCGCGCCGTCCGGCCAGCGCCAGCGCGTCCTCCGGCTCGAGCATGCCCGCCGCGACGCACGACGCCAGTTCGCCGACGCTGTAGCCGGCGACGGCCACCACGCGCGGCAGGCCCGACGACAGCGCGCGCCATGCCGCGACGCTCGCGCCGGTGAGCAACGCCTGCGCGACCGCATTCGATTGCGCCCATGCGCTGTCGTCCAGACGTGCGCGCCAGTCACCGCCGAGCACCTGCGCCATGCGCACAAGCATCGGCTGCGCCGCATCGACCTCATCGAGCCAGCGCAGCATCCCGCCGTGCTGCGTGCCCTGGCCGGGAAACAGCAGCGCGACGCTCATCGCGGCGCGGCGCCGGCCAGGCGCTCCACGCGCTCGACCCACAACGCCGCGGCGAGCAGGTCGGCGGCGCCGCCGGGCGACAGGCGGCGCTCGACGAACAGGGCATGGGCGCGCGCGGCGCGCACCGGCGCGTCGGGCGACAGGCCGCCGCCGCGGGCGAGGAAGTCGCGCGCCAGCCGCTTGGCGTCGCGCAGTCCCTGAAGGCCACCGCGGTGCACCAGGTTCGTGTCGTCGACCTCGGCCATCGCGGTGAACAGCGCGTGCAGCTTCGCGCCGCGATCGTCGGCGCCCGCGCGGCGCGCCTCGCGCAACGCGGGCAGCACGTGCTCGAACAGGGTCGGCAGGCCCTGCGCCGCCTCTTCTGCCGCACTGCGCAGGCCGTGCGCACGCGTGGCGCGGGCGCCATGCGTGTCGCGGGCGGCATGCACGCGCGCGGCGAGCGCGCCGCCCCAGCGCGCCATCAGCGTCGCGCGCAGCGTCGTCGCGTCGCCGTGCGATGCGGCGCCCGCGGCCGCGCACAGCAGGCCCAGCGTGAAGATCGCGCCGCGATGCGTGTTGACGCCCCCGGTGGCGCGCAGCATCCGCGCCTCCGCGGCGATGCCCAGGCGCTCCAGCGGCGCGAAGTCTGCGCTCGCCGCGCCCTGCGCCGCGATGCGCACGAAGTAGTGGCGCAGCGCGAACAGGCTGCGCAGGAAGGTGCCGGCGTCCATGTCGTCGTGGCTGCCGGAGTCCGCGAACGACACCAGCCCCGGCTTGGGCGCCAGCGCGAGCTCGTCGTACAGCGAGACGATGGCCGCACGGCCCAGCGCTGCATGGAACGCCTCCGCGTCCGCATCCGGCGCGGCGACGCATGCGGCCAGGGGCATCGTCGCGCTCACGCCGGACTCTCCAGCGCCACGCCGCGCAGCCGCTTGACCAGCACGCGCGACGCCCGTCCCTGCCGGTGATCCAGCCATTCGCGCCATGCGATCGCCGCGCCGTCCGGCAACAGCAGCTCGCCGTCCAGCCGCGGCCCGTCCCACGCCGCGGTCGCGAGCAGGCGCGCGACTTCGTCGGCCCGCGCGGCACTGGCGACCGGCAGCAGCAGATCGAGATCCGATTCGTCATGCACGTAGGACAGCCGCGTGATCGCCTGCCAGCCGAAGCCACCGTAGACCCGCGCGCGGCAGCCGTCGAGCGCGAGCGTGGCCAGCAGCGCGCGCCACCGCGCGACGCTCGCACGCGGCAGCAGCGGCGTGACGGCTTGGGCGGGCGGGAACTCGTCGAGCGCCAGCACGTCACCGGGCGCGACGGACAGCGCGATCCGCAGACGCCCGAAGCGCGCCGGCGCCGGCAGGCCGACCGCGATCGCGTCGCCGCCGGACCCGGGCTGGCGCGTCACCACCAAGGGCAGATTCTGTCCGGCCCACAGCGCCAGGCACTCGCGCTCGGCGGCGTCGCGAGGCCGCGCGAGCACGCGGCCCCAGCCGTCGGGCGTCAAACGCAGCAACTGCTGGCGATGCAGCGGCGCCGGCAGCCGCGTGGCCGGCCGGACGGCATCGCGCCTCGCCGTCATCAGGCCTCCAGCACGCGCCGGATCACGTCGGCCGCAACGCGCCGGCCGCCGCGTCGGGCGCCCTCTTGCGCGCGGCGATCCGTGGTGTCGCGATCGGCCAGCGCCGCGCGCAGCCCGGCCGCGAGGTCGTCGTCCCACAGCGAGCGCACGCCGCCCATCGCCACGTAGTTCGCCACGCCCGGCGCGAACACCGGGTTCGTGCGCGAGAGCGACTCCAGCAGTTCCTCGGGGAGCTTGGTGACGCGCGCCATCGCGGGCACGCGCATCACGCGGATCTCGGCCTGCGGCAGCGCATGGCATGCGTCGGCCATCAGCCCCGAGGTGATGAAGCCGCCGGACAGCGCCTGGTCGTAGACGAGCCCGACCACCGGATGACCGCGCCGCCGCGCGAGGTCCAGGCAGCAGCCCAGGTGCGCCATCGCGCGGTGGATCCCCAGCAGCTCGTCGCGCCGGCGCAGCGCCTGGCCCTGCGTGTCGACCAGCAGCAGCAGCGGCCGCCCCGGGCATCCGGCGACCGTGGCGAGCACCGCGCGCGCCTGGCGCAGCGCGAGGTCGACGCCGACGGCCGCGTGGTTGGTGGTGCCGACGACGGCCAGCGGCGCGCCGTCGAAGGTCGCTGTTCCGCAAAGGAAATCGCCGTCGGCGACGATCGCGTGATCGGCGCCGAACAGGCGCGTGGCGACCACCTGCCAGTCCATCACGCGGCCCCCCGCGCGAGCGCGGCCGCCGCGGCCGGACGGCGCGGCCGCAACGCGTCGGCATCGAGATCGGGCACCGCGCGCGGTTCGGCAACGCCCAGGCGCGACCACAGCTCGAAGGCGTCGGCGTTGTCGCCGTCCGCGTCGGCGCGCGCCTGCAGCAGCGCCGACTCCTGCTGGAGTTCCTCGAGCGTCATCGGCCGATGCGCGTCCAGCGCGGCGATCGCGGCGGCGCGGAACGCCTGCGCGTCGTCGTCGACGAGCATGTCGCAGTCGCCGCACAGCCAGCGGTGCTTGCCGCCGGTGGTGCGCCACACGAGCGCGCGGTCACGCGAGTCGAACTCGCCGGCGCCGTGCGCGGACTCGATGACCTCGGGCCCCGACATCGCATGGCGCGCGATGTCGCTCATCACGACCGTGTCGGCGCAGCGCGCGACGATGCCCATGCCGCCGAAGCAGCCGTTGGCGCCGCCGATCAGCATCACCGTGGCGATGCCCGCGGCGCGCACGTCCAGCAACGCGCGCATCACTTCGGACACGGCGATCAGCCCCGCATTGGCCTCGTGCAGCCGCACGCCGCCGGACTCGGCCAGGATCACCACCGCGTCGGGCCGGTCGCGCAGCGCTCGCCGCAGCAGGCCGGCCAGCTTGGCGCCATGCACTTCGCCGACGCCGCCGCCCATGAAGCCGCCCTCCTGCGCGGCGATGAACACCGTTCGACCGCCCAGCGCGGCGCGGCCGATCGCCACGCCGTCGTCGAACGCCGCCGGCACGCCCAGCTGCGCCAGGTGCGGGCTCGTCACGCGCTCGGACGGCGGCAGCCATTCGTGGAAGCTGCCGGCGTCGACGACCGCGGCCAGGCGCTCGCGCGCCGACATCTCGGCGAAGCTCGAGACCATCACGCGCCTCCCGCGATCGCGGCGATCGCCTGGTCCAGCCGCAGGCTCACGACGGCCGGCGTGGCGCCCATGTCGTGGATCGCGACCGCGAGGCCCGCGATCCCGTGGCGCTCGTGGAAGTCGCGCAACACCGCCTCCCACACCGGCGCGAAGCCGTGCGCGGAGGTGTCGACGTCGATACGGCATCCGGTATCGGCCGACGGCTCGACCAGCACCTCGAGGTTGCCGGACGCGACCACGCCCACCAGCGCCGGCGCGAACGGCGCGAGCGCGCGGCCGCCGTCGAACGAGAAGCTCAGGGATTCCATGAGCGGGCTCACCAGTTGCGGAACCGGCGCGGCGGCCGGTACAGCCCGCCCGACGCGCGCACCAGGTCGCGCATCGAGCGCGCGGCCAGCAGGTTGCGCGT
>DATCRO010000352.1:0-3127 GCA_036569025.1 Burkholderiaceae bacterium | reverse complement strand
GAGCGCGAGGCCCAGCACGAGCTGCGCCGCGACTGCGACCCCGAACAGCCCGGTCGCCGCGCCGCGCGAGAACGGGATCAGGGCGACGGACGTCAGCATGCTCGAGACGGGCACCAGCGCCGCGAACGCCGACTGCAGCGGGTGCTGCAGCTCCGCGACCGCCTCCGCGCGGTGCGTGAACCACTTGCGCACGTACAGGGCCAGCAGGGCCGCCCACACGGCCAGGCCGGTGAGCGTGAACGCCTGGGCGACGTCGCCGGACAGATGCCACAGCCGCCCGGCCACGTGCCAGGTGTTGGCGAACGCGAGCAGCCCCACGGGGATGCTGAAGAACGAGACCGGGACGGGAGCGCGACGGGTTGTCATGGCAGGACTCCAACGAGGAGGTGATCGACGGAATCGATTCTGCTTGCCACAATCGAGATCCTGAATGCCGTCGAATCCACCGGAATTGCTCCAACGTCTCGCATGGACCCTCTGAGCCACCTCGTCACCCTGCTCGACCCACGCGGCCGCATGGAGCTGCGCTGCCTGTTCGGCGCGGCTTTCGCGGCGCCGCACGACCCGGTCGGGCCCTGGCGCGCGCCCTTCCACGTGGTACTGCGCGGCGAGGTCGAGCTGCTGCTGCACGACAGCGGGCACGCCATCTCGCTGCGGCCCGGCAGCCTGCTGGTGCTGCCGCGCGGCAGCGCGCACACGCTGCGTGCGAGCGCGCACGCCGATGCGGCCGCGGGCGCGCAGACGTCACGCGCGTCCGCGCGGGCGGGCGCGCCGCCGCTCGCGCCCCCGCGCATCCGCACGGAGGCCGGCCCGCTGGTCGACCTCAAGACCAACGTGCCCAGCGCCGACGACGCTGAGATCGAGATCCTGTGCGGCGAATTCGAGTTCCGCGGCCGCCGCCGCAGCGCGCTGCTGGAGGCGCTGCCCGAATGCCTGGTCGTCGAGTTCGCCGCGCGCCCCGAGTTCGGCTGGCTGCAGGGCCTGCTGCGCATGATGGCCCACGAGATCGAGCACCAGGGCGCCGGCGCCGCGGCCATCGTGGCCGAGCTGTCGGGCGCCGTCTTCACGCTGGCCGTGCGCGCGCACCTGGAGAGCGCGGCCGACGGCGCGACGACGCTCGCCGGCGTGCTGGGCGTGATGGCCAACCCGCGCCTCGGCCCGGCGCTGGTCGCGATGCTGCAGTCGCCCGGCGAGCCCTGGACAGTGGAATCGCTCGCGGCCCGCTGCCACCTCTCGCGCGCGGCCTTCGCCCGCCTGTTCGCCCAGCACGCGCGCACCGGCCCGCTTGAACTGCTGACCGCGCTGCGCATGGAGCTCGCCTCGCGCCTGCTGGCCGCGGGCGACCAGGACACCGCCAGCATCGGCGAGGCCGTCGGCTACCGCTCCGAGGCCGCGTTCAACCGCGCGTTCGCGCGCCACGCGGGGGTGACGCCGGGACGCTTTCGGCGCGGGAAGCGACGCTAGTGTCGAGATTGGGAAGTTCCTTGAACAGGCTCCGAGCGCAGAGGAAACGTTGCCGAATCCTCTCGCAAACGTCCGTGGGCCAGGCGGCGCGCGGAGCGACGCTCAATGCCTCGCGAGCACGGCAACGACGGCCACGGGCGTTTTCGAGGGGATTCTTCAACGAACTTCCCAATCACGACGCTAGACGCCCGCCGTCGCTCGCTCGCGCAGGCGCATCGTCAGGCCGACCGGCGCCATCGCCAGCTGCAGCAGCTCGCGCGGCGGCTTGCCGTCGACCGTCGACACGGACGCCAGGTCGAAGTGCGCCAGCAGCATGGCCAGCGCCATCTTCATCTCCAGCAGCGCCAGGTAGCGCCCCGGGCAGATGCGCGGGCCGGCGCCGAAGGGCATCGAGATGCGCTTGGCCGAACTGGCCGCCGGTTCCGATTCGCCCAGCCAGCGCTCGGGATCGAAGGCCGCGGCGTTGGGGACATGGCGCTCGCTGGTCGCGTCGCGCCGCATCACGCCGATCACGATCATGCCCTGGGGGATGTGCACGTCGCCGATCGTCGTGTCGCGCAGGGCCTCCAGGCCGTTCTGCGGCGCCACGGGCTTGAGCCGCATCGCCTCGTGCGCGCAGGCCTCGACGTAATCGAGCTGTGCGACCTGCTCGGGCGTCGGCACGTCGGCATCGCCGCAGACGCGGCGCACCTCCTCGACCGCGCGCGCCAGCGCCGCGGGGTTCGTCCACAGCAGGTGGATCGTCCAGGCGATCGTGTTGGCGGTGGTGTCCTCGCCGGCGAGCAGCATGGTCAGCACGTTGCCCGACACCTCGCGGTCGGTGATGCCGCTGCTGGGCTCGTCGGCGGCCACCAGCATCGCCTCCAGCAGGTTGCGCGGATGCGCGCGCAGCGACGGATCGTCCGCCAGTCGCCGGCGGGCCTGCGCGATGAAGCCGTCCACCGCCGCGGCGACCTCGGGCACGCTGCGCGCGAGCGCCTTGTCCTCGGCCGACGGGAACCAGCGCCACGTCGGCAGCGGCGAGAACAGGCGCCGGAACAGCGCCGGGAAGATGCGGTTCAGGTGGCGCTGGATGACGTCCTCGTCCGAGCCGAGCGTGTCCACCTCGGCGCCGAATGCGAGACCCGCGATGGTGTCGACCGTGTAGCGCATCAGGTCGGCCTGCAGGTCGATCGTGGCGTCGGCCCGCGCCGCGCGGCGCCAGCGCTCGACCAGGCGCTGCGCCACGCGCTGCAGCGACGGGAAGTAGCCCTTCACGTGCGCGGGATCGAAGCCGGCCATCACCATGCGACGCTGGCGCTTCCAGGCTTCGCCGGTCGCTCCGAACACGCCGCCGGCCAGGCCCATCTCCTGCCACACGTGCTCGAAGCGCGTCGTGCGGCGAAAGCCCTCGGGCCGGTCGCGCAACACGGCGGCGATCAGGGCATGGTCGCCCACGACCACGGCCCGGCGCGGCCCGAGGCGCAGCCTGAACACCGGCCCGTAGGTCTCGCACCACTGCTCGAGCTGCAGGTGCATGCGCGTCGAATCGATCTGCAGCAGGTTGCCGAAGATCGGCACGCCGCGCGGGCCGGGCAGGTCGTTGAAGTGGCGAAGCGCCGGCGCGGCGCTCGGGGAGCCTGGAGTCTCCATGGACTGAGGACGCGGCGCTCGGCCACGCCGG
>DATCRO010000351.1:0-7628 GCA_036569025.1 Burkholderiaceae bacterium | reverse complement strand
CAAGGGGAGGCCGACGCGGCCGCGCAGGCGGCGCAGGCCCAGGCGGCGCAAGCGCAGCAGCAGCTCGCCGACGCGCAGTCGCAGGCCGCCTCGTCGGCCGACAGCGCGGCCGGCGCCGCGGAAGCTGCCGCGGCCAACGCGACCAAGGATCTTGGCAGCGAGTTCTCTAACACGACGCCCGCCGGCCTGCCCGCCGTGCCGTGCGCGTGCGGCGACTGCATCAAGAAGGCGGTCGACCCGGCCGTCCCGGCGATTCCCGGCACGCCGGCCCTGCCCGCGCTGCCGGCCTTGCCCGACCTGCCGGCGATGCCCGCCATGCCCGCGATGCCGGCCATGCCCGCGCAACCCGCGATGCCCGCCATGCCGGCCATGCCCGCGGCCAACGGCCTGCCCGACTTGCCGGCCATGCCGGCGATGCCTGCGCTGCCCGACATGCCGGCGCTGCCGGCCATGCCCGCCCAGCCCGCGCTGCCCGCCTTGCCGGCCATGCCCGCGCTGCCGGCCATGCCCGCACTGCCGGCCACCCCGGCGATGCCGGCCATGCCCGCCATGCCGGCGATGCCTGCCATGCCGGCGATGCCCGCCATGCCGGCCGCACCGGCCATGCCCGCGATGCCGGCGGTGCCTGCGCTGCCGACGTTCTGAGCCCGGGCCGCGATGCGTTCGCTGCGCGTCGCCTCGCGCGCGACCTGTGCGAGGCGCGAGCGCCCGCGCGTGACACGTGAGCGCCCGCGCCTGGCGCGCCCGCGCGGCGCCGACGTCGAACGGGGCGCCCGATGCCCGGGCGCGCGATGTCCTTCACGGATACACCGTGCGGTGCCGTCCGAGCGCCGGTCGCCCCCGGCGAGCCATGCCAGAATCGCGCGGCATGCCCGCCGGCGGGCCGATCAGGGTGTCGATGAAGCAGATCTCGCGCGAACAGTGGAACAGGTTGGGGCAGGACTCGTTCGATGCCCGCATGGTGGCCGTCATACGCCGCCACCACCCCGAGCAGGCGGCCCGGATGGACTTTCCGGCGCTGGTCGGTGCGATCCGTCGCCAGGCCGAGCGCGCGCGCGGCCACGGCCTGGCGGACGAGCGTTCGGTCGCCACCTACGTGTACACGGCCTGGCTGATGGGCGAGGAATTCGACCGCCGCATCCCGGCGGTCGCACAGATCCTCCAGGACGAGGCCATGGCCGCCGGCGACAAGGCGCAGGCGTTGACCGACTTCTCCCGGCTCGTGTTCCGCGCGCTGGGCAACGGCGCCAACGACGCCGGCCGGAGGGCGGCATGAGCATCCCGGACATGCCCTTGGGCGGCCCGCTGGGCGACGCGCTCGCGGCGGCCGCGCCCGCCGCCACGCAGCAGCTGCAGCAGCTGGCCGCGCCCGGCGCCGACGCGGCGTCCAAGGCAGCGGCGCTGAAGGCCGCGGCGGCGCAGGCGGCGGCGGACGGCGCATCCGCACCCGGCGGCGACGCGACGAGCGCCGCCGAGGCCGCCGCCGCGAACGCCGCCAGCGACATCGGCAGCAGCTTTTCCGACGCCACGCCCGCCGGCGCGCCCGCCGTGCCCTGCGGCTGCGCCGAGTGCGTCGCCGCGGCCTGCCGCGCGGCCGCGTAGAGGCGAGCGGCGCCGCGCCGGGCCGTGCAGCCTGAGCGCCCGTCCGACAGCCGCGGGTCGTCGACCGGGGCATGATGGGGCCATGAGCAAGAAGAAGGCTGACGGACATTCCTACGAGGACCAGCTGCGCCCGCTGCAGGTCGAGCTGACGGGCGTGATGCGCCTGCTCCAGGAGCGCGGTGAACGCGTCGTCGTGCTGTTCGAGGGGCGCGACACCGCGGGCAAGGGCGGTGTCATCAAGGCCATCTCCGAGAAGCTCAACACGCGCCAGTGCCACATCGCCGCGCTCGGCGTGCCCACGCCGCGCGAGCAGGGCGAGTGGTACTTCCAGCGCTATGTCGCCTACCTGCCCACGGCCGGCGAGATGACGCTGTTCGATCGCAGCTGGTACAACCGCGCGGGCGTCGAGGCGGTGATGGGCTTCTGCACCCCGGCGCAGACCGATGCCTTCCTCAAGCAGGCGCCGGTGTTCGAGAGGATGCTGGTCGACGACGGCATCCGGCTGTTCAAGTACTGGCTCACCGTCGACCAGGCCGAGCAGGAGCAGCGCTTCGAGGAGCGCCAGGACGACCCGCTCAAGCAGTGGAAGCTGTCGCCGGTGGACCTGCAGGCGCGCAGCAAGTACGTCGAGTACGGCCGTGCCCGCGACCGCATGCTCGAGGCCACGCACACCAAGTGGGCGCCGTGGACGCTGGTCGACTTCAACGACCAGAAGGCCGGCCGGCTCAAGCTGATCGCCAACCTCCTGTCGCGCCTGCCGGTGGCGACGGCCAGCGCGCCGGAGGTCGAGATCCCGCCGCTGCCCGGCAAGCCGCACAAGGAGAAGTTCCGCGGGCCGCTCAAGCCCATCTGACGCCGCGCAGGCTGCCGGCGGCGGGGCCGGGGATAATCGGCCGCATATGTGGCCTGCCCTGAAAAACGACACCTTCCTGCGCGCGTGCCTGCGGCAGCCGACCGACTACACGCCGATCTGGCTGATGCGCCAGGCCGGGCGCTACCTGCCCGAGTACAAGGCCACGCGCGCCCGCGCCGGCAGTTTCATGGGCCTGGCCACGAACGTCGACTTCGCCACCGAGGTGACGCTGCAGCCGCTGGAGCGCTTCCCGCTCGACGCGGCCATCCTGTTCTCCGACATCCTGACCGTGCCCGACGCGATGGGGCTGGGGCTGTCGTTCGCCGAGGGCGAGGGCCCGCGCTTCGCGACGACCGTGCGTGACGAGGCTGCCGTCGCGAAGCTGGCCGTGCCCGACATGGACAAGCTGCGCTACGTCTTCGACGCCGTCAGCTCGATCCGCAAGGCGCTGGACGGCCGCGTGCCGCTGATCGGCTTTTCCGGCAGCCCGTGGACGCTGGCCTGCTACATGGTCGAGGGCGCCGGCTCCGACGACTATCGCCAGGTCAAGACGCTCATGTACGCGCGGCCCGACCTCATGCACCGGCTGCTGGAGGTCAACGCCGACGCCGTCGCGGCCTACCTGAACGCCCAGATCGACGCCGGCGCGCAGGCCGTGATGGTGTTCGACAGCTGGGGCGGCGTGCTCGCCGACGCGGCCTTCCGCACGTTCTCGCTGGCGTATACCAGGCGCGTGCTTGCGCAACTGCAGCGCGAGAAGGATGGCCAGCGCATCCCGGCCATCGTCTTCACCAAGGGCGGCGGCCAATGGCTGGAGGCGATCGCCGACACCGGGGCCGATGTCGTCGGGCTCGACTGGACGACCGATCTCGGCAGCGCCCGCCGGCGCGTGGGCGACCGCGTGGCCCTGCAAGGCAACCTCGACCCGATGGCGCTGTTCGCGCCGCCCGAGGCAGTGCGGGCCGAGGCGCGGGCCGCGCTCGACAGCTTCGGCGCGCAGCGGGATACCTCGGGCCGTATCGGGGGGCACATCTTCAACCTCGGCCATGGCATCAGCCAGTTCACGCCGCCCGAACACGTCGCGGCCCTGGTGGAAGCCGTGCATGCGCATTCGCGCCGCCACCACGGGCTGTAGGAGACCACTTGCAGACCGCGAACGCAGAAAGCACGCGTTTTGTCCGGTAAGTGAGTGCTCAGGTGTTGACTTATCCCCAATATTCAGAGAGCGATAACTTTGCCCCCGGGGGGTACCCGGACCCCCCCGGAAACGCCGCAAAGTAGGCCCAAGTCCTTGATCCACCGGCATATTTCGGGCGTGCATCTATTTTGAGCGTTCAAGGGCCGGGCTCGACGAATCAAGCCCTTGGCGGCGCTTCTGCCAGCTTTCCCACAAAGTTATCCACAGAAACTGTGGGCGACTGCAAAACTCCTTACGGATCATGAGCTTATCGCTCGCAGCTCAAAAGCCTGACAACTTTCGGGCCCAACTCGGATCGATGTCCGGAGGCGGGGCCTGATGCGCCTGACCGTCGCCATCGATGCGCCGCAGTACGCCGGCCTGGGCTCTCTGCTCACCTACGAGAGTGAGCAGGCGCTTGCGCCTGGCACGCTGGTGCGCGTGCCGCTGGGCCGGCGCGAAGTCACCGGGCTGGTGTGGGACGCGGATCTCGATGCGCTCGACGCGGCCATGGCGCAGGAGCTTGCAGATGGCGTGGCGCGTCCCGCGATCGCGTTGAAGCCGGTCATCGAGGCGCTGGCAAGCCTGCCGCCGCTGCCGGCCGACTGGCGCGCGCTGGCGGAGTTCACGGCGCGCTACTATCAGCGCAGCCTGGGCGAGGTCGCGCTGGCGGTGCTGCCGCCCGAGCTGCGCAAGCTCGACGACACCGGTCTGGCCAAGCGCGTGAAGAAGAAGCGCGGCCCGGCGACCACCGCCACGGCCGAGCCGCCGGCCAAGCCGCCTCTGACGGCCGAGCAGGCGGCCGCGATGGCCACGCTCGGCGAGTGGGCGGCGTCGCCGGCGCCGCCGCCGGCGCTGCTGTTCGGCGTGACGGGCAGCGGCAAGACCGAGGTCTACCTGCGCTTGGCCGAGCAGGCGCTGGAGGCCGGCAAGCAGGCGCTGGTGCTGGTGCCCGAGATCAACCTGACCCCGCAGCTCGAGCAGCGCTTCGCGGCGCGCTTTCCCGGCCGGCGGCTGGTGTCGCTGCACAGCGCGCTGACGCCGGCGCAGCGGCTGCAGAACTGGCTCGCCGCGCACCTGGGCGAGGCCGACCTGGTCCTGGGCACGCGGCTGGCGGTATTCGCGTCGCTGCCGCGGCTGGGGCTGGTCGTCGTCGACGAGGAGCACGACCCGTCGTACAAGCAGCAGGACGGCGCGCGCTACTCGGCGCGCGACCTGGCGGTCTATCGCGGGCACCTGGCCAAGGTGCCGGTGCTGCTGGGGTCGGCGACGCCGTCGCTGGAGACCTGGTCGCACGCGCAGACCGGGCGCTACCGCCAGGTGACGCTGGCCGAGCGCGTGGGCCGCGGCGCGCTGCCCGAGGTCCGGCTGCTGGACATGGCCACGGTGCCGCGCCCCGCGCCGCGCATGCCGCCCCAGGCGCTGGCGCCGCAGCTGATCGCCGCGATCCAGGAGCGCGTCGCCCGCGGCGAGCAGTCGCTGCTGTTCCTGAACCGGCGGGGTTTCGCGCCCGTCCTGCACTGCCCGGCCTGCACGTGGAAGAGCGGCTGCCCGCACTGCAGCGCCTGGCGCGTGTTCCACAAGGGCGAGCGCATCCTGCGCTGCCACCATTGCGGCACGCAGGAGCCGGTGCCGCGCGCCTGCCCCGACTGCGGCAACCTGGACATCGAGCCGATGGGCCGTGGCACCGAGCGCCTGGAGGAGCAGGTCGCCGAGCTGCTGCCCGGCGCGCGCGTGCTGCGCATCGACGCCGACACCACGCGCGCCAAGGGCACGCTCGAATCGCAGCTGGCGGCGGTGCACGAGGGCGCGGTCGACGTGCTGGTGGGCACGCAGATGGTCACCAAGGGTCACGACTTCCGCCGCGTCACGCTGGTGGCCGCCGTCAACCCGGACAGCGCGCTGTTCGCCGCCGACTTCCGCGCCCCCGAGCGCCTGTTCGCGCTGCTGATGCAGGCCGGCGGCCGCGCGGGCCGCGACGCCGACATCGCGCGCGGCAGCCAGATGTGGGTGCAGACGTACAACCCGGGCCACGCGCTGTTCGAGGCGCTCAGGAAGCACGACTTCGCCGCCTTCGCCGCCACCCAGCTCGCCGAACGCGCATCGGCGGGCCTGCCGCCGTACGCGCACCTGGCGCTGCTGCGAGCCGAGGCCAGGACCGAGGACGTCGCCGAGGGCTTCCTGCGCGCGGCGCGCGAGCTCGCCAAGGCGTATCCCGAGGCGACCGAGGTCATGTTCTATGCGCCGGTGCCGCCGTCGGTGGCCAAGGTGGCCGGCCTCGAGCGGCGCCAGATGCTGATCGAGTGCGCCTCGCGCGCGACGCTGCAACGGCTGCTAGCCCGGTTCACACCGGAGCTGCCGGCACTCAAGGCGTCGCACCGCGGCATCGTGCGCTGGGCGATCGACGTCGACCCGCTCGGAATCTGAGGCGCCGATTTCTCGAACCGGGAGAGCCATCGGACAGCCGGCCGCAGTACAGTCGCTGCTGTCTTTCACACCGATGGGGAGCTCTCGCATGAAGACCAATGTCACGCTGATCATCGCCGCCGCCCTCGCGCTGGCCGGCTCGTCCTCGTTCGCGGCCGGCAAGGCCTGCGAGGAACTCAAGACCGAGATCGCAGCCAAGCTCGACGCCAAGAACGTCACCGGCTACACGCTGGACATCGTCGAGGCCGACAAGGTGGGCGACGCCAAGGTGGTGGGCACCTGCGAAGGCGGCTCCAAGAAGATCACCTACACCAAGAAGTGAGGCAGCTGCCTCGCCGCCGCATGGTCGTGGCCGGGGCCGCCGCCGACTGATGGGCGTCCGCTTCGTCCCGTTCACCGAGGCCGATTTCGACGCCTGGCTGGTGCAGGCGATCCCCGCCTTCGCGCTGACCAACGTGCGCGACGGCCGCTGGACGCTGGCCGAGTCCATCGTCAAGTCGCAGGAAGCGCACCTCGCGCTGCTGCCGCAGGGCCTGGCCACGCCGGGCCAGTTCTTCGTGCACCTGCACGACGAGGCCGGCGGGCAGCGCGTGGGCTCGCTGTGGTGGTCGGAGGGCGGCAAGGGCGGCCGGCGCGAGGCGTACGTCTACAACATCGAGATCGACGAGGCCGCGCGCCGCCGCGGCCACGCACGGGCCGCCTTCGCGGAGCTCGAACGGGTCGCGCGCGAGCACGGCATGCAGCAGGTGGGCCTGCACGTGTTCGGCCACAACACGGGCGCGCGCCGCCTCTACGACGAACTCGGGTTCGAACCCACCAGCATCACGATGAGAAAGGTTCTTCGATGAAGAAGATCGGTCTTGCGATCGCGGCCCTGGCCTGCATGGGCGCCGCGCATGCCGACGACGACGGCGGCCCGGCCGTCGTGCCGTACCGCCCCAGCGTGTCGACGCCGGCGCAGCTGTCGACCCCCGGCTGGCTGGAGCTGGAAGCGGGCGGGCTGCGCGCCGGCGACGGCGGCGCCGTGCGCACGACGCTTCCGTACACGCTCAAGCTCGCGTTCACGCCCGACTGGGGCATCCGCGTCGGCGGCGACGCGTGGGTGCACCAGGACGTCGGCGGCGGATCGCGGAACAGCTTCGGCGACACGTCGGTCGTCCTCAAGCGCCGCTTCGCGGTGAGCGACGCGACGGCCTGGGGCCTGGAGCTGGGCGAGACGTTCCCGACCGCCAAGGGCGATGTGGGCATCGGCCATGCGCAGACGACGATCAACGGCATCTTCAGCAGCGATTTCGCGCCGGGCTGGCATACCGACATCAACCTCAACGAGACGCACGTGACCGCGTCGAACGAGCCGGGCGGGTGGCAGGCGGGCTGGGCCGCTGCGGTGTCGCGCAACCTGTCCGACGCCTGGGGCGTGGTCGGCGAGTTCTCGGGCACGCACCAGCCGGGCACGCCCAACCAGGCGCAGTTCCTCGCGGCCGCGAGCTGGAGCGAATCGAATGCCGCGGTGTTCGACTTCGGCGCCGCGCGCGGCCTGAACGACGCGTCGCCGCGCTGGCAGGTGTT
>DATCRO010000350.1:0-3524 GCA_036569025.1 Burkholderiaceae bacterium | reverse complement strand
CACCCAGGTTGATCTTGACCGCCGGGCCGACCTCCACCAGCGTGCCGATGCTGGGCATGCCGCGGCGCGCGTCGACCGCGGGGCCTACTCGACGCCCGCCTCGGCGGAGTGCCAGGCGCCCCAGATCAGGCTCGCGCCGATGCCCGCGTCCTGCTTGCTGCGCACCAGCGGGCTGTCCTCGTTGGCGGCGCCGCGCACCGTCTCCAGCTGCGCGAAGTACTGCATGCGCAGCGTCGGGCTGATGCGATGGCGCAGGCTGGCGTTCAGGCGCGTGGCGATCAGGCCCGCCTTGGCGCCATAGGCCGGGCGGTCGAGGGTCGCGTAGGGCGTGTCGACGCCGTAGTACAGGTGGTTGAGCGTGCGATCGCCGAACAGCGTGCTCGCCGAGACGACCAGCGAGAAGCCCTGGCCCGTCCAGGCCGTGTGCGACAGGCGCGGCTCGAAGGTCCAGCCGTCGTGGTCGAAGTGGTGGCTGACGTCGAACACGGCGCGCACCGGAAGCTCGAACTGCGTCAGCCGCGGCTCGCGCTTGGCGTCGATGAGGTCACCCAGGTTGATCTTGACCGCCGGGCCGACCTCCACCAGCGTGCCGATGCTGGGCATGCCGCGGCGCGCGTCGACCTTGTTGGCCGACGAGCCGAACGAGCCCGACCCGCTGACGTCCCATTCCCAGCGCGGCGTGCGCAGCGCGCGCACGCCGATGCCGTTGCCGTCGGCGTGCAGCACGGAGCCGCGGTAGATGCCGAACGGCAATACGCGCAACCGCCCGAGGTCCTGGTCGGAGCCCGGATACGCCGGCTGGTATGCGGCGATGCCCACCAGGCCGATCTCCCACAGCGGCAGCGGCTCCCGGGGGCGCGTGGGCTCCGTGGCGCCGGCGGTGTCGGCGGCCGTCTCCTGCGCATGCAGGCCGGCGGCGGCGATGAGTGCGAGCGCAGCCGCGGCGGCGCGAAGGGGCGTGGTCAGGGTTCGGCTCATGGCGGGCCACTATAATCAGGCCAGCGCCGATTTGATTTCCGGCTTGCGGGCGCTCTACAAATATCGCTAAAGAGGGGCGCCCCGCGCGGTGTCCGAGCTTTTCCCCCGGATGACCGTGACCTGAAAGGGTGCCGAGATGGGTTCCGTCGGCCGTATCGAGCCGCAGGCGATGCACTTCGTCGAGCCGCTGCCGCTCACCAGCGGCAAGCAATTGAACGACTACACGCTGGTCTACGAGACCTACGGCACGCTCAACGCCGCGCGCGACAACGCCGTGCTCGTGTGCCACGCGCTCAACGCGAGCCACCACGTGGCGGGCGTCTCGCCCAAGGGCGACACCGGCTGGTGGGACAACCTGGTGGGCCCCGGCAAGCCGCTGGACACCGACCGCTTCTTCGTCATCGGCGTCAACAACCCGGGTTCGTGCTTCGGCTCGACCGGGCCCACGTCGCCCAACCCGGATCCGTCGGCCAACGGCCGCGTCTACGGCGCCGACTTCCCCGTCGTCACCGTGGAGGACTGGGTGGACGCGCAGGCGCGGTTGATCGAGCGCCTGGGCATCGCCAAGCTCGCCGCCGTCCTGGGCGGCAGCCTGGGCGGCATGCAGGCGCTCGCGTGGACGCTGCGCTACCCCGAGCGCGTCGCGCACTGCGTGGCGGTGGCCACGGCGCCCAAGCTGTCGGCGCAGAACATCGCGTTCAACGAGGTCGCGCGCCGCGCGATCGTCACCGACCCCGACTTCCACGGCGGCCACTACACCGAGGCCGGCACCGTGCCCAAGCGCGGCCTGCGCGTGGCGCGCATGATCGGCCACATCACCTACCTGTCGGACGACTCGATGGAGGCCAAGTTCGGCCGCGCCACCCGCGCCGCCGCGGACAACGGCGCGCGCCATCATTACTCGACGCAGGACATCGAGTTCCAGGTCGAGAGCTACCTGCGCTACCAGGGCGACAAGTTCAGCGAGTACTTCGACGCCAACACCTACCTGCTGATCACCCGCGCGCTCGACTACTTCGACCCTGCGCACGCGCACGACGGCGACCTGTCGGCCGCGTTCGCGATCGCCCGCGCCTGCCGTTTCCTCGTCGTGAGCTTCACCACCGACTGGCGCTTCGCCCCGCAGCGCTCGCGCGAGATCGTCAAGGCGCTGGTCGACAACCGCGCCGAGGTCTCCTACGCCGAGATCGACGCGCCGCACGGCCACGACGCCTTCCTGCTGGACGACCCGCGCTACCACGACGTGATGCGCGCGTACTTCGAGCGCATCTTCGACGGGCTTGCGGACGCGACGCGCGGCGAGCGCCGGGCCGCCCCAAGCCGGCCCGGGGTTCCCTTGGGGGACGGAGCGCCGTACCCG
Organism: Burkholderiaceae bacterium; assembly: GCA_036569025.1. Lineage (GTDB taxonomy): Bacteria > Pseudomonadota > Gammaproteobacteria > Burkholderiales > Burkholderiaceae_C > Scleromatobacter. The sequence continues at coordinate 1,186 of DATCRO010000350.1, read as the reverse complement.
GCGCGGGAGGGGCAGTCATGACGCGGGACGAGCGCCGGGCCGCCCCAAGCCGGCCCGCGGTCCCCTTGGGGGACGGAGCGCCGTACCCGGCGCGGGAGGGGCAGTCACTATGAGCGAACGACGCGACCTGGACATCATCACGAGTCTCGTCCCGCGCGGCTCGCATGTGCTGGACCTCGGCTGCGGCAACGGCGAGGTGCTCGCGCACCTGACGCAGCACCACGGCTGCAGCGGCTACGGCATCGAGATCGCCGACGAGGGCGTGCTCGCGTGCACGCAACGCGGCGTCAACGTCATCCAGCTCAACCTCGAGGAAGGGCTGGCGCTGTTCGACGACCACAGCTTCGACGTCGTCCTGCAGCTGGACACGCTGCAGCACCTGCGCAACACCGAGAAGATGCTGCGCGAGACGGCGCGCGTGGGCCGCATCGGCATCGTCAGCTTCCCGAACTTCGCGCACTGGCCCAACCGGCTGCGCATCGCCACGGGCCGCATGCCCGTCACGCGCGCGCTGCCCTACGAGTGGTACGACACGCCCAACATCCGAGTGACGACGCATGCCGACTTCGAGGTGCTGGCGCGCAAGAACGGGCTCGACATCCTCGAATCGTTCGGCCTGCAGGACGGGCGCGTCGTGCGGCGGCGGCCGAACCTGATGGCCAGCGTGGCCGTGTTCAAGTTCCAGCGCAGCTGAGCCGCGGGCCGTTCAGGTCGGGGTGGCCGGGCTGCCCGGATGGTCGGGCGTGGCCGGCGTGGTCGGCGTCGTGCCGCGCTGCACGAAGAACACGAGCAGCACGAGCCAGCCGATCACGATCATCGGCGGCGCCATCAGCAGCCACCACCACGGGCTGCGCCCGGTGTCGCGCAGGCGCCGGGTGCCCACCGCCAGGCTGGGCACCAGCATCACCACGAAGAAGATGCCGGCGGCCCATTCGGCCGCCACGCCCAGCAGCGTGTTGATGACGACGCAGAAGAGCATGAACCACCAGAACTCGGAACGCGTGGCCCGGCCCTCGAAGTCGGCGTACTTCTTCGTGACGCATGTCTCGACGGCTTCCTGGATCTGCATGTCGCGCTCTCTCTTCGCTTTTCTCGTGTCCCTGGACTGCCCGGGATGGTAGCCGGGTTGGCTGTCGATGGGAACGCGCGGGCGGTGGAGGCGCGCGTCAATCGGCGGGCGCGGGCT
>DATCRO010000349.1:0-3658 GCA_036569025.1 Burkholderiaceae bacterium | reverse complement strand
GTCGGGGTCGGTGAAGTTGTCCTGCGCCTTGTCCTCTGGCACGCCAAACTCGCGCTTGTAACGGCCACCACGCGGCTTGTCGTCAGGGTCGCGACCCTTGTCCAGCTCAGCCTCACGCTGGCGCTGCTCCAGCCTGGCTCGCGCCTGAGCGATAGCGTCCAGCCGGTCTTGACGGCGCGCGATCTCGGCGGGGATGTCGATCTCGGGCTCGTTCTTCTCGGCCTCGTCGGCAGCCTTGGCGCGCTGCAACAGCGCCGCGACCTGCGCCTTCAGCTCGGCTTCGACCTTGAGCATGTGCCCGTAGCTCATGGCCTTGTGGCGGCTCGCGTTGGCCTTGACCTTGGTGCCGTCCACCGCAATCGTGCCGAGCTTGACCAGCCCCATCTCTCTAGCCAGGCGAACCACCTGCACGAACAACTCGCCCAGTTCCTTCAAGTGGAACGCCCGGAAGTCGCTGATCGTGCGGTGCGCCGGAAAGTTGTCGGCGGCCAGCACGCGAAATGCGACGTCCTCGTGCAGCTTGCGGGCGATCTTGCGCGAGCTGAACACGCCGGTGGCGTACGCGTAGACCAGCACCTTGACCATCATTGCCGGATGGAACGGCTGGTTGCGCGAACCGCCGCCTTCGTAGCGCGCGTAGAACGCCTGCAGTTCCAGACTGTCGACCGTGTCGCTGATGAAGTAGGCCAGATGCCCTTCGGGCAGCCAGTCCTGCAGCGCCTGCGGCAGTAACGCCTGCTGCTGGGGTTCGTAGGGCAGATAGCTCATGCCCAAAATCTACTCGCCTCACGCCCTGGCGCGTATCGGTCCCACCCCGTAGTCGGCTTCTGCCGCGCAGACTCCTAGTGTTCGAGCGCCGGCCGCTTCGGATCGAATGTCCAGCCCGGCATGAGCGACTGCATCGCGATCGCGTCGTCGCGCGCGCCGAGTCCGTGCTGGCGATACAGCGCATGCGCCTTCTCGACCTCGGCCATGTCCAGTTCGACGCCCAGGCCGGGTGCCTGGGGCACGCGCAGCTTGCCGCCGGCGATGCGCAGCGGCACCTTGGTCAGGCGCTGGCCGTCCTGCCAGATCCAGTGCGTGTCGATGGCGGTGACGCGGCCGGGCGCGGCGGCGGCGACGTGCGTGAACATCGCCAGCGAGACGTCGAAATGGTTGTTCGAGTGCGAGCCCCAGGTCAGGCCCCAGTCGCGGCAGGTCTGCGCGACGCGCACGGAGCCGGCCATCGTCCAGAAATGCGGATCGGCCAGCGGGATGTCGACCGACTGCAGCGACAGCGCGTGCGCCAGCTGGCGCCAGTCGGTGGCGATCATGTTGGTGGCCGTCGGCAGGCCGGTCGCGCGGCGGAACTCGGCCATGACCTCGCGCCCCGAGAAGCCGGCCTCGGCGCCGCACGGATCCTCGGCATAGGCGAGCACGCCGCGCAGGTCGCGCAGCAATCGCACCGACTCCTGCAGCGACCACGCGCCGTTGGGATCGAGCGTGATGCGCGCCTGCGGGAAGCGCTCGTGCAGCGCGCGGATCGCCAGCACCTCCTCGTCGCCGCGCAGCACGCCGCCCTTGAGCTTGAAGTCCTCGAAGCCGTAGCGCTCGTGCGCGGCCTCGGCCAGGCGCACGATGGCCTCGGGCGTCAACGCCGTCTCGTGGCGCAGGCGGGACCAGGCGTCGGGCGCGTCGGGATCGCTCGCGTAGGGCAGGCCGCTGCGCATGCGGTCGCCGATGTAGAACAGGTAGCCCAGCGCGTCGACCGCATCGCGCTGCTGGCCTTCGCCCAGCAGCGCGGCGACCGGCACGCCCAGGTGCTGGCCCAGCAGGTCCAGCAGCGCCGACTCGAGCGCGGTGACGGCGTGGATGGTGGTGCGCAGGTCGAAGGTCTGCAGGCCGCGGCCGCCGCTGTCGCGGTCGGCGAAGCGCCGCCGCACCTCGTCGAGCAGCCGCAGGTGCGCGCCCAGCGGCTCGCCGACCACCAGGGCGCCCGCGTCCTCCAGCGTCTGGCGGATCTTCTCGCCGCCGGGCACCTCGCCAATGCCGGTGCGGCCCGAGGTGTCGGTCAGGATCAGCAGGTTGCGCGTGAAGAACGGGGCGTGCGCGCCGCTGAGGTTGAGCAGCATGCTGTCGCGGCCCGCGACGGGGATGACGCGCAGGTCGGCGATGGTCGGCAGGGCGGACAGAGACATGGCGGCGGACGTTGGAGCGATGAATGCATGGTAGCGCTAACAATCACGAGTCGCAAGCCCGAAGTTGGCGTAGGCCGCAGCGCTCAGGCGCTCGTGCGATCGACGATGGAGAAGCCGACGTCGACGACCCGCTCCGCGACCTCGCGCCCCTCGGCACGGTCGACGATGAAGCGCGCCGCCTGGCGGCCGATGGCACCGCCGTCGATGCGCACGGTGGTCAGCGCGGGTTCCAGGTCGGCGGCGAACTCGTGGTCGCCGAAACCGACCACGGCGAGTTGGCCCGGCACGTCCAGGCCGCGCACGCGGGCCTCCGTCAGCACGCCCAGCGCGAGCAGGTCGGAGCTGCAGAACACGGCGTCGACGCCCCCCGGCCGGCGCAGCAGCTCGACCAGCGCCGAGCGGCCGCTGCGCAAGGTGGTGGGCGCGGGGACGGTGACGACGGCGGCCTCGGGCAGGCCGCGCTCGGCGGCGGCGGCGCGAAAGGCCTCGTGGCGGCGCCGCGAGCGCTCGTCGTCGCCGGCGATCACCGCGAGGCGCCGGCGGCCGCGCGCCTGCAGGAACTGCGCGACCGCGCGGCCCACGGCCTCGTGCGAGAAGCCGACCAGCATGTCCAGCGGGTCGGGGGCCAGGTCCCAGGTCTCGACGACCGGGATGCCGGCCGCCTGCAGGCGCTGGCGGCCATCGGGCGAATGCACGGTGCCGGTCAGCACGATGCCGTCGGGCCGGCGGCCGATGATGGCGTCGAGCAGGGCGTCCTCGCGCGAGTCGACGTAGCCGCTCTGGCCCAGCATCAGCTGGTAGCCGTGGTCGGCCAGCGCGGCGGTCAGCGCCTGGATGGTGGGCAGGAACACCGGCCCGGCAAGCGTGGGCACGACGGCGGCGACCAGCCGGCTGCGCGTGGAGGCCAGCGCACCGGCCGCCTGGTTGCGCACGTAGCCGGTGGCCTTGACCGCCTCGCGCACGCGCACGAGCACCTCGGGCGACACGCGGGCGGGCGTGTTGAGCGCGCGCGAGGCCGTCATCGGCGCGACCTGCGCCAGGCGGGCGACGTCGTGCAGGGTCACGGCACCGCTGCCGCGTCGGGGTCGCTTTGCGCGGGCCGGGGCGTCATCCATGCGGGGCATGTTACGTGAGCCGCCGCGTTGCGCACTGGGCAGAAACGACGACGCCCGCGCGAGGCGGGCGTCGATGCGGAGGGCGCGAAGCCTTACGCGATGACCAGCGTGATGACCGCGCTGCCGGTGGCGCCGTGCGTGTCGTGGGCGGTGACCGTCACGTGGAAGGTGCCCTTGGACGCCGTGGTGCCGCTGAGCATGCCGCTGCTGGACAGGGTCAGGCCGCTCGGCATGCCGCCGACCGAAAAGGTCAGGGCGTCGCCGTCGGCGTCCTTGGCGGTGACGCGGGTGGCGAAGTACGCGCCGGCCTTGACCGACAGCGTGGCCGCCGTCACCGTCGGCGCGTGGTTCGTCGAGGTGGTCGTG
>DATCRO010000348.1:0-4304 GCA_036569025.1 Burkholderiaceae bacterium | reverse complement strand
CGCCCGCTCGGCAGGCCAAGACACGCCTGCTCGTCGTTGCAAATGCTCGCCGTGGCCCGAGCCACGTCTGTGCTTTGCGCCTCGATCAGACGCGTTTTGGCGCGCCGCTCGGACGCGCCGGATTCATTCACAGCTTCTGAGACCCGCGCCCGCAAGTTCGCAAGATCCATCAAGTCCTCCGCAAGCGCGCACCGGTGCGCCGGGGCCCGCGTCGGCACGATCACGACGCTAGCCACCCACTACGGAGACATTGACGATGGATACGACGAACTCGCTGGCGCGCCTGGGACTGCTCATGAGCCTCGCCGCCTCGCTGGCGATGGCCGGATGCGGCGGCGACGGCAGCGCTGCGCCCGCCGCGGCGCCCACGCCCGCACCCGCGCCGGCACCTGCACCCGTCCCCGCCCCGGCACCGGTCCCGACGCCGCCCCCGCCGGCGCCGACACCTGCCCCCGCGCCGGCCCCGACGCCCGACACCGCCTTCGCCACCCCGACGGACGCGAGCGACACCGCCGAGGGCGGCTCGGTCGCGTCCTATGCCTATGCGGCCACGGCGAGCGACCAGACCGCCGGCACGGTGAGCTACGCCGCCGGCGCCGAGACGTTCTCCGCGTCACTCGCGAACGCCCAGGCCTACGCCGGCGCGGCGCTGCGGCTGTATGCCCCTGGCAACGTCGCCGGCGGGACCGCCGCGCCGATGGACGCGTCTGCCTTCAAGCAGCTGCGCCTGCACCTGGCCTCGACCACCGACGGCACGCTCACGATCAAGCTGCAGCCGTCGCCGATCGCGTCGGACGGCTGCGTTCCCACCGCGCAGGCGGTCGTGACGTCCACGCTGTCGGAGTTCGTCATCGACCTGACCGACGCGACGTTCGCGGTGCCGAGCTACTGCACCGCGCCGTCGCAGACGCTGCACCAGATGCTGGCCGGGCTCTATGCCGTCGACGTCATCAACGACGCCGCCGGCGCGGGCAACCACGACGTCGTCGTCGGCAGCCTCTCGCTCGTTCCCTGATCGCACACATCAACGACAAGACTGGAGACATCATGCGACAACTCATCGCGGCAGTGACCCTGGCCGCCGCTCTCGCGCCCGCCGCGCATGCCACCAACTTCTTCGACGGCTTCGACGGTACCGGCGGTCCCAACGGCGGGAACTGGCAGACCTCCAACTGGGGCAACGGTTCCCCGTTCGGTTGCACCTTCGCCTACAGCGAGGTCTGGCTGGCGGGCAACAGCAACCTCGTCCTCAACGTCAACAGCTCGGTGCCGTCGGCCATCAAGTGCTCGGAGATCCGCACTTGGCAGAGCTTCACGTACGGCAAGTTCATCGTGCGCATGCAGCCGGGCACCATCCAGGGCGGCGACAGCTCGTTCTTCCTCTACACCGGCACCGCCGGCACGCCCAGCCACAACGAGATCGACATCGAGTTCATCAACGGCGGCCGCACGCTGCACACCAACGTGTGGACGGCCGACAGGCAGAACTACCAGCAGTACGCGGTCTCCACCGGCTGGCGCACCATCGGCTTCGAATGGCGGCCGACCTACGTGCGCTGGTTCAACGTGTCCGACAGCGGCGTGGAGACCGAGTTCCGCCGGGTCAACACGACCATCTCGGCGCCCATGCAGCTGATGCTCAACCACTGGGTCGGCGACAACTCCGCCGGCGCCAGGAGCTTCGTCGGGCAGTACAACGGCGGGGGCGGGGCGGCGTACTACGACTGGGTGAAGGTCAGCGACTGAGCGCGCATAGGCGTGCGTCGCGTCACGCGATGCGCACACGCCGTCATCTGCGCGAAGCGAAGCGGAGTCGCAGGATCCACCCCGGAGGGCGCGCTGCCCGCGGCGTGAATCCCGGGACTGCCCGGCCGCGGCGGAGTCGTCGAGAGGATCGACGACAATCGCCCGCGCGGCCGTGGCCCCGCCGGCGATCGGCCGGCGCGCGACGAGCCACCGCGCGCCGCCCGACCGATGCCGACCTCTTCACCGCCGACCGCTCCCGCCACGCCGCCGCGCACGCTGCGCGCGCGCCTCGTCGACCTGCTGGCCCTGCTGTGGATGGTGCTGCTGATCCTGCCGGCAGCCTCGTCCACGTCGTCGACCGCGCCGTGGGACATCGATCCGTGGATGCTGTTCGGCCTGTCGTGCTGGCTCATCGTCGCGGCGCGGCTCGTGTTGCCGGGCCGGTGGTTCTTCCCGCTGACGCTGCCCGTGGCGCTGCTGGGCGTCGCCTGCATGGGCGCCGACTTCCTGCGCCACGCCGACCTGCTGGACCTCGGGACGCAGTGGCGGACGTTCTCGGCGCAGGAAGTGCGCACGGTGCTGGAGCCGTACGCGCTCGCGACCGCGCTGGCGCTGGCGGTGCTCGCCGCCTGGTGCGTCGCCTGCGCCCGCGCGCCCGACCAGCGGCGCGGCGGCCGCCGCCTGCTGGCCGCGGTGGCGGTCGTGACCGCGGCGCTGGCGGTCATGGTGCCGGGCGTGTCCTGGGTGCGGGCGTGGCCGCTGAACGGCGTGCTCGTCGCCGCCTCCGCGCTCGCGCACTCCGACCGCCTGCTCGCCAGGCTGCAGCCGGCGCTGTCGCGTGACGATCCGCGCGACCCGCACGCCACCTGGCACGGCCGCGCGACGAACACGGCGGCGCGCCAGACGCTCGTCTTCATCGTCGGCGAGAGCGTGCGCGCCGACTACCTGCGCGAATGCGGCGGCCCGGACAAGGTGCGCGCCGTGGCCGCCGACGCGCTGGTCGCGTGCGACGTCACGTCCGGTTCGGACGCGACGCACACCTCGGTGCCGCTGCTGATCTCGCGCGACATGCCCGGCCGGCCGTACCGCGTGTCGGCCGACGCGACGTTCCTGCGCGCGTTCGAGGAGGCCGGCTTCGAGACGCACTGGATCGGCGACCAGGGCAAGAGCCTCGCGTGGCCCGATGCGCAGTTCCAGGCCTACCCCGAGTACCGCACCTCGGACGAGGCCGCGCTCGGCCCGCCGCTGGCGCAGGCCCTCGCGCGCCCGGCGCCGCGCAAGGCGCTCGTGCTGCACGCCTACAACGCGCATGACGGCTACTGCGGCCGCTTCGATCCGGCCACGGCGCCGTACAAGGTGGACTGCGCCCGGCTGAACGCGGTGACCGGCCCGGCCGACGCCGCGGCGCTGCGGCTGGGCTATGCCGACGCGATCGATGCGTCGATCGGCTGGATCGACGGCGTCATCGACACGCTGCGCCGCGAGCCCGGCGAGGCGTTCCTGCTGTTCACGCCCGACCACGGCGAGAACCTGTACGACGATTCGCGCCAGCTGTACGAGCACGCGCTGCGCACGCCCACGCGCTGGGACACCCACGTGCCGGCGATCTTCTGGGCCAACGCGGCGTGGCGCCAGGCGCATCCGCGGCAATGGGCCAACCTGCAGGCGCAGGTGCGCGAGCCGCTGATGCACGCGGACATGGTGCCGACCTTCCTGGCCGCCGGCGGCGTCAGGTACGACGACGCGCGCCCGCTGGCCATCGACCTGCTGGACGCGCGCGTGCCGCGGCGCACGCGCACCATCGAGCGCGGCCTGGGCCGCGTCGTCGACTGGGACACGCTCGTGCGCGAGGCGCGCTGAGCCGCTGGGAATGGCGCTTGCCCGCGCGGCGCGTCACTTCCAACGGAGACACGTATGGCAACGTATGGCAAGAAGTCCGGCGACAAGGTCGAAAGGGCGATGCACGAACGCAAGGAAGGCACGCTCAAGAGCGGCCGCTCGGGCAAGAAGGTGACCAGCGGCAAGCAGGCGATCGCGATCGGGCTGTCGGAGGCGCGCGCCGAAGGCGACAAGGTGCCGGCGAAGAAGTCGTCGGCCAGGAAGACGACCGCCAAGAAGACGACCGCCGCCAGGAAGTCGCCGGCCCGCAAGTCGGCCGAGACGAAGACGGCCGCCAAGAAGGCCCCCGCGCGCAAGGGCACGGCGGCCAGGAAGGCTCCCGCGAAGAAGGCTCCCGCCAAGAAGGCGCCGGCCAGGAAGGCGGCCGCGAAGAAGTCGACGGCCCGCAAGAGCGCCGCGAAGAAGGCGCCCGCCCGGAAGACGCCGGCCAGGAAGGCCGCGGGCAAGACGACGAAGAAATCCTCCTGACCCGCGGTGGGCCGGGCCTCAGGTCCGGCCCACCAGGTCGGCCACCAGCAGCACCAGCTCCGCCACGTCGAAGGGCTTGGCCAGGTGCGCCTGGAAGCCGGCGATGAGGGCGCGCTTGCGATCCTCGGCGCGTGCGAAGGCGGTCAGGGCCAGCGCGGGGATGCGCGACTCGCGCGACTCGCTGGCACGCA
>DATCRO010000347.1:0-6145 GCA_036569025.1 Burkholderiaceae bacterium | reverse complement strand
GGCCTGGCCGCGGCCATCGCGTGGCGCTTCATGCAGATCAAGCTGGACGTGCCGATCGACGCTGCCGATTGCCCGGCGCTCGCCGCGCATTCGGCGCGCGTCGAGGCCTTCCCGGCGTTCGCGGCAACGCCGGCGGAGGATGCCGCGAACGTGTCGACGCCCGGCTACCGCGCGCCTTGAACGGCGCGTGGCCCCGCGCGCGCGAGCGCGGGCGAGGCTTCGCAGCAACGCCGTATAGGCCGCGGCGCGGCACACGGGCTATATTCGGCGTGTCCGGGTTTCGGCATCGCCGACGCCTGCATGTCCGGTTTTCGACGCGGCCGCCTGCGGTCGCCGCGACCCAGGAGGCCCCCATCCGCATGCCCGCCGCCCCGTCCCCGGCGCTGCCGACCGCCGCCGCGCAACCGCTGGTGCGCTTCGCCGGCGTGCAGAAGACCTACGACGGCGTGCAGCTGGTGGTGCGCCAGCTCGATCTGGACATCCGCCGCGGCGAGTTCCTCACGCTGCTCGGGCCGTCGGGCTCCGGCAAGACGACCACGCTGATGATGCTGGCCGGGTTCGAATCGCCCACCGCGGGCGAGATCCTGCTCGAAGGCCGACCGATCACGCGCACGCCGCCGCACAAGCGCGACTTCGGCATGGTGTTCCAGAACTACGCGCTGTTCCCGCACATGACGGTGGGGCAGAACGTGGCCTATCCGCTGACGGTGCGCAAGGTGCCGGCGGTGCGGCGCGATGCGCAGGTGGCCAAGGCGCTCGCGATGGTTCGGCTCGAGGGACTGTCCGACCGCTTCCCGTCGCAGCTCTCGGGCGGCCAGCAGCAGCGCGTGGCGCTGGCGCGCGCGCTCGTCTTCGAGCCGCAGCTGGTGCTGATGGACGAGCCGCTGGGCGCGCTCGACAAGCAGCTGCGCGAGCACATGCAGATCGAGCTCAAGGAGCTGCACCGGCAGCTGGGCGTCACGTTCGTGTTCGTCACCCACGACCAGGGCGAGGCGCTGACGATGAGCGACCGCGTCGCCGTCTTCAACAACGGCGTGATCCAGCAGATCGATGCCGCGGACCGCATGTACGAGACGCCCGCCAACCGCTTCGTCGCGGGCTTCATCGGCGACGGGACGATGCTGAAGGGCACGTTGGCCGGGACCGCCGGTGGCCGCTGCTTCTTCGCGCTGCCGGACGGCCGCCGGCTGGCCGGCGTCGACGTCAACGGCGCGGCCGCCGCTGCGCCGGTCGTCGCATGCATCCGGCCCGAGCGCCTCGTCGCGCATGCCGCGCCGCCGGCCGCGCAGGACAACGTGCTGCGCGCACAGGTGCGCAGCATCGTCTACTTCGGCGATCATCTTCGCCTCATGTGCCATGTCGCGGACGGCCAGGAGCCGGCCGTGGCGAAGCTGGCGCTGTCGACCGCCGCGATCCCGCGGCCCGGCGACGACGTCTGGCTCGAATTCCCCAGCGACCTGACGCGCGTCTACACGTGACGCGCGTCCAGGCCTTCACCACCCGAGTCCGGAGGAAGAGTCCCATGCGCAAATCGACCTGCATCGCCGCGGCAATGGCCGCCCTCACGTGCCTGCCCGCCCTGGCCCAGAAGCAGCTGACCGTCGTGAACTTCGGCGGGGCCAACGCCAACGCGCAGAAGAAGGCGTTCTACGAGCCGTACGAGAAGACGGGCACCAAGGTGGTGGCCGTCGAATACAACGGCGAGCAGGCCAAGATCAAGGTGATGGTGGACAGCAAGAACGTCACCTGGGACGCCGTGGAGGTGGAGTCGCCCGACGTCGCGCGGGGCTGCGACGAGGGCCTGTTCGAGAAGCTCGACTGGAGCAAGATCGGCAACAAGGCCGACTTCGTGCCGGCGGCCGTCACCGACTGCGGCATCGGCATCTTCGTGTGGTCCACCGTCATGGCCTGGGACGGCGACAAGCTCAAGGCCGGCCCGAAGACCTGGGCCGACTTCTGGGACACGAAGAAATTCCCCGGCAAGCGCGGACTGCGCAAGGGCGCGCGCTACAACCTGGAGTTCGCGCTGATGGCCGACGGCGTCAAGCCCGCGGACGTCTACAAGGTGCTCGCCACGAAGGAGGGCGCCGACCGCGCGTTCAGGAAGCTCGGCGAGCTCAAGGCCAACATCCAGTGGTGGGAGGCCGGCGCCCAGCCGCCGCAGTTCCTGGTGGCGGGCGACGTCGTGATGACCACGGTGTTCAACGGCCGCATCGACGCCGCCAACCGCGAGGGCAAGCACCTGCAGATCGGCTGGGTGGGCGGCATCTACGACCTCGACTACTGGGTGATCCCCAAGGGCGACCCGAACAAGGACGCGGCGCTGAAGTTCATCGCGTTCGCGAGCACGGCCGACGCGCAGGCGGAGTACGCCAGGAACATCGCCTACGGCCCGACCAACAAGCACGCGCTGGCCAAGCTGGACCCGAAGACGCTGGCCAACCTGCCAACGTCGCCCGCCAACGCCAAGGATGCGCTGCAGTTCAACCTGAAGTTCTGGGCCGACCAGGGCGAGGATCTCGAGAAGCGCTTCGCGTCCTGGGCCACCAGCTGAGGTGGGCACGAGGCCGCGGCCCGCGTCCCGGGCCGCGCGCCGCCGCCCGCGAGCCCCGCATGACCGCTGCCATCGCCGCCCCCCCGACGCCCGCCGCCGACAGCGCGGCGCTGCGGCGCTCGCTCGCGCGCGCGAGCCGCCGCCGCAAGTGGCGGGCGTTCGCGCTGACGTTGCCGCTGCTGCTGTTCCTGCTGCTCACCTTCCTGGTGCCGATCGCCGCGCTGCTCAAGCGCGCCGTCGAGAACCCGGAGGTGGCGCGGGCGCTGCCGCGCACGGTGGTCGTGTTGTCCGATTGGACGCGTGCCGACGTACCGCGGCCCGAGGCCTTCTCGGCAATCGTGGCCGACCTCGGCGCGCTGTCCGACAGCGCCGACGCCGGCGCGCTGGCGCGGCGCCTGAACAGCGAGAAGCCCGGCGCGCGCTCGCTGATCATGGGCACGTACCGCGCGCTGCCGCTGGAAGGCACGAGCGCCGCGACGCCGCCGGCCGAGATCCGCGACAAGCTGCTCGCGCTCGACGCCCGCTGGGGCGAGACCGCCTACTGGGAGGCGATCGCCAAGAACGGCTCGCGCTGGACGCCCGACTACCTGCTGACGGCGGTCGACCTGCGGCGCGACGCGCACGGCGCGATCGAGCGCGTCGATCCGGACCAGCGCGTGTTCGGGGGCATCCTGCTGCGCACCTTCGGCATCAGTGCGCTCGTGACGCTGTGGTGCCTGGCGCTCGGATACCCCCTGGCCTACTGGCTCAGCACGCTGCCACCGCGGCGCGCGAACGTGCTGATGATCGTGGTGCTGGTGCCTTTCTGGACGTCCATCCTCGTGCGCGTCGCCGCCTGGATCGTGCTGCTGCAGTCCGAGGGGCTGGTCAACCACGCGCTGGAGAGCCTGCACCTGATCGACAAGCCGCTCGCGCTGCTGTTCAACCGCACCGGCGTCGTGATCGCGATGACGCACATCCTGCTGCCGTTCATGATCCTGCCGCTGTACAGCGTGATGACCGGCGTGCCGCCCACCTACCTGCGCGCGGCGGTGTCCCTCGGCAGCACGCCGCTGGCCGCATTCGTGCGCGTGTACGTGCCGCAGACGTACGCGGGCATCGGCGCCGGCGCGCTGCTGGTCTTCATCCTGAGCATCGGCTACTACGTGACCCCCGCGCTGCTGGGCGGCCCCACCGACCAGATGCTCAGCTACTACATCGCGCAGTACACCAACGTCGACGTCAACTGGGGCATGGCCTGCGCGCTCGGTGCGCTGCTGCTGGCGGCCACGCTGGTGCTGTACGCGGTCTATCGCCGCGTCACCCGGACCGAGCTGAGCCTGGGATGACGCGATGAAGTGGCTGCCCGAGTTCCCCGCCTACGCGACGCCGCTGGACAAGGCCGGCTGGTGGGCGCTGCGCGTGTTCTGCGTGGCGGTGCTCGGCTTCCTCCTGCTGCCCATCCTCGTGATCGTGCCGCTGTCGTTCAGCGACAGCTCGTTCCTGGTCTACCCCATCCCGGCGTTCTCGACCAAGTGGTACCAGAACCTGTTCGGCTCGGCGGAGTGGGCGCGCGCCGCGAAGAACAGCTTCCTGATCGCGCCGGCGGCCACGCTGGTGGCCACGAGCCTGGGCACGCTCGCGGCGGTGGGCCTGGCGCGCACGTCGTTCCCGTTCAAGGGCCTGCTGATGAGCCTGCTGATCGCGCCGATGGTCGTGCCCATCGTCGTGGTGGGCGTCAGCACCTACCTGTTCTTCGCGCCGCTGGGCCTGGCCGACAGCTACACCGCGCTGATCATCGTGCACGCGGCGCTCGGCGCGCCGTTCGTCCTGACCACCGTGCTCGCCACGCTGCAGGGCTTCGACCAGAACCTGGTGCGCGCCAGCCTCGGCCTTGGCGAGAGTCCGCCGCGCACGTTCTTCCGCATCACGCTGCCGGTGATCGCGCCGGGCGTCGTCTCGGGCGCGCTGTTCGCGTTCGCCACGTCGTTCGACGAGGTGGTGGTGGTGCTGTTCCTGGCCGGCCCGGAGCAGCTGACGCTGCCGCGCCAGATGTTCAACGGCATCCGCGAGAACATCTCGCCGACGATCGCCGCGGTCGCGACGCTGCTGATCCTGTTCACCACGGCGCTGCTGCTGGCGCTGGAGTGGCTGCGCGGGCGGCGACGCTAGGTGGGGTCCGCTAGGTGGGGTCAGGTCTTGAATGTTGCGCGGCGAGACTGTCGAGAATGGGGTCAGGTCTTGAATCTTGCACGTTCGGATAGCGCTCTTCGGGCAAGACGCTGCCGTGCAAGATTCAAGACCTGACCCCATCCGGGCGAGGCCTCCCGCGCAACATTCAAGACCTGACCCCAGCATTGCCCTGCGAGGTGCGCAGCGTCAGGCGGCCTGCAGCGCTTCCTGCTTGTCCTTTTCCAGCAGCCCGGTGGCCGCGTCGGCCGGCGCCGGGCGGAAGCGCAGGAAGCCCTGGATGACGTCGCAGCCCCAGCCCTGCAGCACCGATTCCTGCTCGATCGTCTCCACGCCCTCGGCGGTGACCGACAGCCCCAGCGTGTGCGCCAGCTCGATGACGGTGCGCACGATGGTGTCGTCCTGTTCGCTCATGGTGAGCTGCTTGACGAAGGAGCGGTCGATCTTCAGGCGGTCGAGCGGGAAGCGGCGCAGGTAGGACAGGCTCGCGTAGCCGGTGCCGAAGTCGTCGATGGCCAGGTGCAGGCCCAGGTCGCGCAGCGCATGCAGCTGCGCGATCGAGGCCTCGGCGTCGTTCATGACGCTGCCCTCGGTGATCTCGAGCTCGATCTGGCGCGGGTCGACGCCGGTACGGGCCAGGGTATCGCGCACGGTGGCCAGGAAGTCGGGGTGGTTGAACTGGCGCGGCGAGATGTTGACGGCCACGATCGGCCGGCCGGCGCCCGTGTCGGCCCACGACCGCGCCTGGCGGCAGGCCTCCTCCAGCACCCAGGTGCCGATGCGCACGATCAGGCCCGTCTCCTCGGCCAGCGGGATGAAGTCCGCGGGCGAGATCATCTTGTCGCCGTCGCGCCAGCGCAGCAGCGCCTCGAAGCCCTTGATGCGGCCGTCGGGCAGCCCGCGCTGGCCCTGGTAGAACAGCTCGAAGTCGCCGTGCTCCAGCGCCTTGAGCATGCGGCTTTCCATGCGCAGCTTGTCGCGCTGGACCTCGCCGATGCGCGAGTCGTAGACCAGGAAGCTGTTGCCCGGGTCGGCGTGCGCCTGGAGCTTGGCGAGCTCGGCCAGCCGCGCGACCTCGTCGGCGGTGCCGGCGTCCTTGGGGTACTCGGACGCGCCCACGCCGATCGAGACGATCAGGTCCTGGTTGCCGATCTCGAACGGCGCGCCCATCGCCCGCGTGAGCGCCTCCAGGATGCCGGCCAGGCGCTTGGGGTCGTGGCCGAACTGCAGCAGCGCGCCGAACGTGACGCCGTCGACGCGGTACAGCCGGCCTTCGAAGCCGCGCACGACGTGGTCCAGGCGCGCGGCGATCTGGCACAGCAGCGCGTCGCCCAGCTGGTGGCCGACGCTGCCCACGATCAGGCCGAACTGCTTGACCGAGATCGAGACGTTGCAATAGCTCTGGTGGCCGGCCAGCTCGAT
>DATCRO010000346.1:0-5392 GCA_036569025.1 Burkholderiaceae bacterium | reverse complement strand
GCGCAGGAAGTGGATGTACTCCGTCGATTCCTGGTGCTGCTCGAGCAGCTCGTTGCCCGTCTGGCGGGCGAACGCCTGGAAGTCGCGCGTGGAACTCGGGTCGGTGGCGACGACCTTCAGGATCTCGCCCGTCTGCATCTCGGCCAGCGCCTTCTTGGCCTTCAGGATGGGCAGCGGGCAGTTCATGCCGCGCGTATCGATTTCCTTGTGGGCTTGCATGGAGTGGAACCTGGTTGGATGCCCAAGATTATGACGCCTCGGGCCGCGGCGTCGCGAGCGCGGCGCGCTCCTCGGCCGTCATGAACCTGGGCGTGATGCCGCGCGACTCCAGCCATCTGGCCACCGCGTAGCCGGTGCCCGCCGGCCAGCAGACGATGTCGCCGGGCGCGAACAGCTTGTACTCGGCCAGTTCGGGCGACAGCCGGATCTCGCCGCGCGCCACCACGTGGTACGCGATGATGACCTGGTTCATGCGCTGGAAGTCCCACACGCCAACGAGGTCGACCTTCTCGACCGTCAGCGCGGTCTCCTCGAGCACTTCGCGCGCGATGCCCTCATCGGGCGTCTCGCCGGCCTCCATGAAGCCGGTGATCAGCGCGAACATGCGGCCCGCCCAGGCCGCGTTGCGGGCCAGCAGGATCCTGCCGTCGCGGTCGGCGCATTCGACGATGGCGGCGAGCACCGGCGTCGGGTTGTTCCAGTGCGTGAAGCCGCAACTGGCGCAGCGCAGGCGTTCCTTCGGGCCGCCGTCCTCGTCCTGCGTGACCAGCGACAGCTCGTGCGCGCACTGCGGGCAGAAGCGCCACTGCGTACCGGTCATGCCGGGAACACCCCGGTCGACAGGTAGCGGTCGCCGCGGTCGCACACGACGAAGACGATCGTCGCGTTCTCCAGCCGCTGCGCCACCTGCAGCGCGACCCAGCACGCACCGGCGGCCGAGATGCCCGCGAACAGGCCTTCCTCGCGCGCGAGGCGGCGCGCCATCTCCTCGGCATCCGGCTGGGTCACCTGGATCGTCTCGTCGATGTGCGACGGGTCGTAGATCTTGGGCATGTAGGCCTCGGGCCACTTGCGGATGCCCGGGATGCGCGAGCCTTCCGACGGCTGCGCGCCGAGGATGCGGATCGCCGGGTTCTTCTCCTTGAGGAAGCGCGACACCCCGGTGATCGTGCCCGTCGTGCCCATCGCGCTCACGAAGTGCGTGATGCGGCCCTCGGTGTCCTTCCAGATCTCGGGGCCGGTGGTCTCGTAGTGCGAGCGTGGGTTGTCCGGGTTGGCGAACTGGTCGAGCACCAGGCCCTTGCCGTCCACCTGCATCTGCGTGGCGAGGTCGCGCGCGTATTCCATGCCGCCCGACTTCGGGGTGAGGATCAGCTCGGCGCCGTAGGCCTTCATCGACTGCACGCGCTCGACCGACAGGTCCTCCGGCATGATCAGCACCATGCGATAGCCCTTGATCGCCGCGGCCATCGCCAGCGCGATGCCGGTGTTGCCCGAGGTGGCCTCGATCAGCGTGTCGCCCGGCTTGATCTGGCCGCGCTCCTCGGCGCCGCGGATCATCGCGATCGCGGGCCGGTCCTTGACCGACCCGGCCGGGTTGTTGCCCTCCAGCTTGCCGAGCACGACGTTGCCGCGCGCGGCGATCTCGGCGCCGATGACGCGTTGCAACCGCACCAGCGGCGTATGGCCGATGGCCTCCTCGAGGGTCATGTACGTCGGCATGGGTGGGGCAATCCGTTGGAACGATCAGCTGGACAAGGAGCCCGCATTGTCGCAGTGCGTCCCAAACCTCGCCTTCGTCATGTGATAATCCGCCCCCTGCGCACGTGCATACGCCCGCAGCATCCCCTGCCTCGGTGGCGTAATCGGTAGCCGCGACGGACTCAAAATCCGTTCTCGAAAGGGGTGTCGGTTCGAGTCCGACCCGAGGCACCAAGGCGACCGACCTTCGCGTCGCATGGAACGCCGCGCCGATTCCCGGCTGCGGCCCAGGCTCCGAATGACACCGACCGTCGCACGCGCATGGATCGCCACTCGAACGTCGGGCAGACTCGCGCCATCCTCGTGAACGATCGCATCATGTCCAAGCGCACAGTCCTCGCCCTCGGCGTCGCCGCACTCCTCGCCGCCACCGCCGCCCACGCCTCCGGCAAGCCCGTGATCGGCATCAGCTTCTCCATCGAGACCGACGGCTTCTTCAGCACCACGCTCAAGAAGGTGACCGTGACGGCCGTCAAGCCGGGGCTGCCCGCGGAGAAGGCCGGGGTGCAGGCGGGCGACGAGATCGTCGCCGCCAACGACATCCCCATCGCCGGCACGCCGGGCGGCAAGCTCAAGGACGTGCTGGAGAGCGCCAGGCCGGGCGACCACCTGAAGCTGCGCGTGCACCGCGGCAGCGCGGAGCAGGTCTGCGACGTGGTGGTCGGCGAACGCTGAAAGCCCGCTCGCCCGGCCGCGGCGTGAATTCGCCACGGGTGCGGCGCGCGCCGCCGGGCCCGCCCGCCGCGGCCCCATGGCACACTGGGCGGTCATCGTCGCCGACCCGCCATGCAAGCTCCGCCGCCCATCACCCGCGTCCTGTTGATCGCCTGCACCGCGCTGCTGTTCGCCTCGCAGATTCCCGTGCTGGGAATGCTGATGAGCCAATGGCTGGCGCTGCACCCGGCGCTGTCCGGCTTCTGGCCGTGGCAGTTGCTGACGTTCGGCTTCGTGCACGTGCAGGTGCTGAACTGGCTGTTCAACATGATGATGCTGTACTACTTCGGCTCCGAGCTGGAGGGCATCTGGGGCGAGCGCCGCTACATCCAGTTCCTGCTGGCCAGTGCGCTGGCGGCCGCCGCCGTCTACTTGCTGCTGACGCTGCTGCCGCCGCTGTTGGGCTGGTCGCTGCCGGCGGCGCCGCTGTACGACTCGACCAGCATCGCGTTCGGCATCCTGATCGCCGTCGCCATCCTGTTCCCGCACCGGCCCATCCGGCTGTTCTTCGTCCTCGACGTGACCCAGCGCGTTGCGGCCTGGATCTTCCTGGGCATCAGCGTGTTCGTGATGCTGGGCGACTTCGGCTATGGTTCGGCCGCCTGGGCGCGCGACCTCGCGCAGTTCGGCGGTGCGCTCGGCGGCTACCTGATGCTGCTGTACTGGCGCTGGCGTCCGCCGTCGTTCAAGCGCAAGAAGTCGCCGCCGCACATCCGGCGCGTGCACTGACCCGCGGCTTCAGTCCGCGAGGCCTTCGCGGATCGTCGGGCGCTGCAGGCGCAGCCGCAGCTCGCGCTTCATCCGCGCGTTGGAGAGCCTGCGCGACTCGTTGAGGAAACTCCACTGCGCGGCGCTGAAGCGCTCGCCCGCCTGCGCGCGCGTCACGCGCTCGGGACGCGGCAGGCCGACGAGGTCGGCGACGAGGTCGTAATAGTCGCCCGTCTTCATGTCGCTGTCGTCGCAGACGTTGACCACGCGCTGCGGCCGGCCGCGCCACAGCGACGCGATGCAGGCGCGGGCGAGGTCGTCGGCGTTGATGTGGTTGGTGTAGCCGTCGTCGGCTGCCGCCAGCACCGGCGTGCCGCGTCGCACGCGGTCCTGCAGCCGGCCGCCCTCGCGGTCGCTCGCGTAGATGCCGGGGATGCGCAGCACGCTCGCGCGCACGCCCGTCGCGCGCGCCCAGGCGCGCAGGCGCGACTCCGCGTCGACGCGGCGCACGGCGCGGTCGGTGCTCGCGTTCGTCGGGCGCGACTCGACGACGAGTTCGCCCCGGCAGTCGCCGTAGACGCCCGTCGTGCTCGCGTACACGACGCGTGCGGGCAGCGAACGGCGGCTGATCGCGGCCAGCAGCGCGGCCAGGCGCGGATCGCAGCGACCGGTCGTGGGCGGCGGCGCGAGGTACAGCACCGCATCGGCCAGACCAGCCAGGCGTCCGAGCGACGCCGGGTCGTCGAGATTGCCGACCACCGGCCGCACGCCGGCGGCGCGCAGCGCGTCGCAGCGGGCGGGCGACGAGGTCAGCGCGAACACGCGCAGGCGGCCGCCGAGCGCGCGCACGACGCGCAGGCCGACATCGCCGCAGCCGATGATCAGGAGGGAGGATTGGCGCGTCATGAACGGCGCATTGTCTCAACCCCGGCGTTCAGCCGTGATGACCAGGGCCAGCCCGGCCAGGATCAGCGCGATGCCGACGAGGCCGCCGGGTCGCAGCGGCTCGCCCAGCAGCAGCACGGCCAGCGTGAACGCTGTCAGCGGCTCGCCCAGCGCCAGCGCCACGCCGGTCGCGCCCGAGATGAAGCGCAGAGCGGTGCTGAAAAGCAGGTACGACACGCCCGTGGCCACCACGCCCAGCCAGGCGACGACGAGCCAGGTGCGCGTGCCGGCGGCTGCGAGGTCGGCCGGCCCCGAGGGCACGAGCGCCCACGCCGCGGGCAGCGCGATGACCGCGGCCGTGCCGAACACCCACAGGCTCGCGCGCGCCGGCGATGCCAGGCCCGACAGCGACTTGGCCGTCAGCGTGTAGACGGCATACGAGAGCCCGGCCGCCAGGCAAGGCAGCAGCCCGCCCAGGCTGGCACTCGCCGCGCCCCCTCCGCCCAGCGCGATGGCCGCGCCGCCCGCGACCGCGAGCGCCGTGCCGAGCCACCACAGCGGCACCGGCGCGCGCCGCGTGACGAGCGCCTGCAGCGCGCCGGCGAACAGCGGCCCGCTGCCGATGGCAACCGTGGTGCCCACGGCCACGCCCGCCAGCCGCACGCCGGCGAAGAATGCGAGGTTGTAGGCGGCGATGGCCGCGCCGGCCAGCAGCTGGCGCTTCCACAGGCCGGCCGGAAGCGCTCGTGCCGGCGAGCCGCGTCCGGTGAGCGCCACCAGCCCCGCGAAGAACGCCGCGGCGATGACGAGCCTCAGCGCGCCGATCCAACAGGACGACAGGTGCGCGCCGGCAAGATGCTGGGACGTGCCGGTCGTGCCCCACAGCACGGCGGCCGCCAGCGCCAGGACGATGCCCGGCCAGGATGCAGTCTTCATGCCGCCATGGTGACGCGGGCGGGGCGCGGAATTGTCGAGAGACTCTCGACTTCTCAGTCGTCGTCGCGCAGGGCCCGGGCGCCGATCTCGCGATCGCGCCGCAGCGCATGCGCCAGCGCGCTGGCCGTGGCATAGCCGACCCGCGCTGCCGCGGCCTCGAGCGTGAGGCCGCGCCTGAGCAGGCGCTGGGCCTCGTCCAGCCGCAGCGCGCGCAGCCAGGCCTGCGGCGAGCGGCCCGTCAGCTCCAGCAGCCGCGCGTGGAAGCGCTGCGCGCTCAGGCAGCACAGCGCGGCCAGGCGCGCGGTGGGCCAGTCCTCGTGCAGCGCGGCGTCGACCGCGGCCTCGAGCCGGGCGAGGTCGAGCTGGCGCCGCGCGAGCACTTCGGGCG
>DATCRO010000345.1:0-7361 GCA_036569025.1 Burkholderiaceae bacterium | reverse complement strand
GGCCTACATCGATCGCATCGACGCCGGCCACTTCGCGATGTACCAGGCCGGCATCCGCGAATTCCTCGCCAGCGAGGACGCGAAGCGCTTCACCAACGCGCACTGGTGCCAGACCCTGGTCACGACCATCCTGGCGGACCTGCAACAGGCCTGAGTCGGGCATCACGCCCGGCGGCGGTTTCGTGAAGAAACGTCAACCGGCCGGCACCGCCCGCGTTGAGAGGGCATGCGGCATCCCTTTGCCGGGCGCCGCAACGGGTCGTCGCGCCCCCACCCGCGCGCACAACGCTGTCAACCCAAGGACGCAGCCATGATCAAACGCATTCTCGCCGCCCTCCTCGCCTTCTTCGCCTTCTCGGTGTTCGCCGCCGACGCGAACACCGCCACCCAGGCGGAGCTCGACGCGGTCAAGGGCATCGGCCCGGCCACCGCCACCAAGATCATCGAGGAGCGCAAGAACGGCGCCTTCAAGGACTGGCCGGACCTGATCGCCCGCGTCAAGGGCATCGGCGACAAGAACGCCGCCAAGATGTCCGAGGGCGGCCTGACCGTCAACGGCGCCGCGATGTCCGGCGCGCCCGCGGCCCCGGCCAAGCCCGCCGCCCCGGCCGCCAAGCCCGCCACCCCGGCTCCCGCGCCCGCCCCGGCGCCCGCCGCCAAGCCCGCGACGCCCGCCCCTGCGCCGGCGCCCGCTCCGGCCACGACCAAGCCGGCTGCCCCCGCCGCTCCCGCCGCGCCGGCCAGCTCCGCCAAGGAACTGAAGAAGGCCGCGGCCGCCCAGGCCAAGGCCGACAAGGCGTCCGCCGCGGCGCAAGCCAAGGCCGACAAGGCCGCCAAGGCCGCGCAGAAGAAGGCCGACAAGGCCGCCGCCGCGGCGTCGGCTGCTTCGGCTGCGAAGAAGAAGTAATTGGCCGGCGGGCCAGGGCCCGCGACGCCACGCTCTCGAAACGCCCCGTTTGCCGGGGCGTTTTTCGTGGTGGTCCCGCACGGGGTGGTCGTGCGGGCCGCCAGGTCGGCACTCGCAAGCCAAGCCGTCATCCTGCGCGCAGTCGCACGATCCACGCATCGCACGAGGCCGCCTGGCAGGGGTGGATCCTGCGACTGCGCGCAGGATGACGGCTATGCGCAGGATGACGGCTGTGCAGACTCGCGGGCGGCCCCCTGGCGCGACTCAGTCCGCCGACGCGAACGCCGACCGGTACTTCACGAAGCCGCGCTTGCGGTCGCCGGCGTAGCCGCCGCGCACGAAGAAGCGGTGCGCCGCGACGCGTTCGCTGGCGCTCAGCAGCATGATCTTGGAGCAGTCGCGCGCGCGGCTGAGGCGCTCGACCTCGGCCAGCAGCGCGGCGCCCACGCCGCGGCCGCGGGAGCCCGTGTCGACGACGATGTTCTCGACCACGGCGAACGGCCGGCGGCCGAACATCGCGTCGGGACACCAGGCGACGAAGACGGTGCCCACGAGCGTGCCGTCGACGCTCGCGACCAGCAGCGCCGCGTCGGCGTGCGCGGCCAGCTCGTCCAGGCGTGCAGGCAGTACATGCAGCGCGGGGTTGGCCACCAGTTGCGCATAGAGCGCGGCGACGGCGCCGGCGTCGGCCGCGCGGGCGCGCCGGACCGTGACCGCGGCGCGCGGAGTCGTTCCGGGCTGCGCCGTCGTCATGCGGCCGGTACCGCGCTGCACGTCCGCGCCGTCATGCCGCCGCCGTGGCCGGCACGGCGGGCGCCGTCGCGTCCGCGGGCAGGTCAAAGAACTGCAGCACCTCGGCGCGTCGCGCGTCGGTGTCCTTCTCGCCGAGCGCCATCAGGTCGCGCGTGAACGCGTCCTCGAACAGCAGGTAACTGGCCAGCGCCGCACCGTTGCTGCCGGGGCCGGCGTTGGACACGCCGATGCCGCGCAGCAGCGAGCGGATCGAGCCGGGCAGCGCGTCCAGGTGGCGCGCGGCGATGTCGTCGATGCGCTCGGACGGCGAGATCAGCAGCAGTTGCACCGGCTTGAGCGTCGCGTGCGTGCGTACCTCCTCGGGTATCAGCGAGAGCGTCGCGTTGATGCGCTGCAGGCGCTCGGCGTCCACCGCCAGCGCGTCCAGGAAGATGCTGGACAACGCGTGGCCGCCGATCTGCGCGATCGACGGATACGGCGACGGCACCATCGTGCGCGGCCCGGGCGGCTCGCGCATTCGGCCCGCGCCGATCACGAGGATGCGGTCCGCGCCCAGGTGGATGGCCGGCGAGATCGGCGCCGTCTGGCGCATCGAGCCGTCGCCGAACCACTCGTACGCGCCCTGCAGCGGCAGCGTCACGGCCGGGAACATGAACGGGATCGCGGCCGACGCGAGCAGGTGGGCCATCGTCAGCGGCCCCTGCACGGCGATTCGGTTGGAGCGGACCCACGGCTCATGCCGGGCCTCGGCCTGGTAGAACGTGACGTGGCTGCCCGAGGTGTAGCTCGACGCGCTCACGGCCAGCGCCCTGAGGTGGCCGTCGGCGATCAGGCGGTCGATGCGATCGAGATCGATCATCTCGGCCAGCAGGCCGTGCAGCGGCTGGTTGTCCAGCAGCGAGCGCGGGCGCAGCTTGCGCATGCGTGCGATGGCCCAGCCCATCGACATCATCGTGACCCACTTGGCGCCCGTGCGGATCACGCCGAACGAGTCGGTGCGGTAGACCTGCTCGACGTGCATGTTCTCCCACACGCGCACGAGCTTGGCGATGCCGGCGTCGGCGTCGTCGGCGTCCGTGGCCAGCGCCGCCGCGTTGAGCGCCCCGGCCGACGTGCCGGCCAGCACGGGATACGGGTTGCCGGGCGGCGCCCCGGCCTCGCGCCGAATGCGGTGCACGGCACGCAGCACGCCCACCTGGTAGGCGGCGCGAGCGCCACCGCCCGTGAGGATCAAGCCGGTCGTGGGTGCAGCGGGCATGGACGCAGTATCCGCGAGGTCGGGCACGCCGGATAGCCGGGGCGACGCGGGGGTGACGGGGATGCGACGGTGGGGCGATCACCGTGGCCTGCGGCTCGCGCGACGGGTCGTGCCTCGCGCGAGTGCGGCCGTCCGACCCGTGAGTCCGCGCAGCTCGCCCGTTCAGGGATGGGTTCCGGGCGGGGCGGCGTCCGACAGCGCCTGCAGGTGCGCATCGAGCGCGTCGAAGGCCGGCGTGCGCATCGTCTGCAGCACGTCGTGCATGCTGCAGAAGCTGAAGTCCGGGTCGTCGGGGTGGGCGGCATCCAGGGCCTGGGTGAGCTCGAGATAGCGCAGGTAGTCGGCGATCTCGGCCTCGGTGTAGCCGCGCAGGCGGGAGAACGCGACGGTGTCGCCGGCGTCGTAGGCCCGGCGCTCCGCGGCGGTCCAGGTCGTCCACGACGACACCTTCTCGGCGCGCACCGTGCGATCCAGGGCCTGCACCCAGTCTCGGAACAGCGCGTCGTCGCGATGGAGGGTGGCGAGCGACGGGGGAAACGACGTGACGTCCAGCGGTGCCAGCACGTCGCCGTAGGTGGCCGGCAGCGACGTGATCGAGCCTGGCATCGAAGCGTTCCCGGCCGGCTTGGAGGCAGGTGTGGCGTCCATGGTCGCAGTCTACGAGGCGCTGTCGGCCAGCGGCTGGCGCGGGCGCATCGTCGATCGGCGGTCGTGATGCCCGGCGTACCGGCTCCGACCGATCGCGGCGCCCGGGAAGCTTGCGTCGCAGGCCGGTTCGGGCTCGCGCGCAGGGCCTGCCGGCTCAGCGCTCGCGCCCGCCGCCGGAGCGCCCGTGCTCGAAGCCGCCATGGCGCTCGGGCGGGGCGCGGCGTTCGTCGCGCTGGCCCCGATCCTGTCCGCGGTCGTCGCCGCGGCGTTCGCCCGCGTTCTGCCCGCCGCCTTGCCAGCCGCGGCCATCGCCGCGCGGTTGCGATGCCGACGGCGGTTGCTGGCCGGCATTGCCGCCGTACGTGCCGTGGCCGCCCGTGTAGCCGCCGTTGCCGGCGTAGCCGCCAGGGTAGGCGCCGCTGCCGCCCGTGGAGCCGCCCGAGCCGCCAGCATAGCCGCCACCTGCGTGGCCGCCGTTGCCGGCATGGCCCCCGGTTCCGGGTTGTTGCCATTGGCCGTTGCCCTGCCACTGCCCGCCGCCGGGTTGCGGCTGCGGTTGCGGACGCGCGCCCGGATTGCCTTGCGGCGGCAGGTAGCCTTGCGCCGAGCCCCAGCGGATCTGGTTCTGGCCGTCCGGCGGGCCGTGCCGGTCGTGATCGTGGCCCCAGCGGCCTTGCTGCTGCTGGCCGTACCACTCGCGCTGCGCGTTCCAGCGTTGCTGCTGCTCGAAGCGCTGCTGTTCGAAGCGCTGGCGTTCGTAGCGGTCGCGCGCGATGCGATCCTGCTCGAGCCACTGCTGCTGCGACCACGAGCGCTGCTCGGGCGTCCAGTTGCGCCGCATCACGTTGGCGCGGTACCAGCCGTCGTCGACGAAGTACACCGGCACGCCGATGGCGCCGTATTCGCGGCAGTACTGCGCCCAGTGCAGGCGCTGGTATTCGGGCACCCACAGGTAGACGGGCGGCTGGTCGGTGGCATAGGCCGGGTCGACCACTTCCTCCACGACCTGGCCGTAGCCGTTGTCGACCGCGATGACCGGTTGCGGCGCATAGACCATCGGCGGCTCGGCGTAGCCGCCGATCGCGACCCGGCCGTAGACGCCGGGCTCGACGAACACCGACCACGACGCCGCATTCGCGAGCCCGGAGGCGGCGAACAGGGCGAAGCCGGCGGCGGCGACGAGGGTGCGTTTCATGAGGGGCTCCATGTTAAATGGGGTGCACCCATTCAACGTGGTCAGCTTGGTGACAGTTGTCAGTTGCCTGAGTAAAGCCCAGCAACATTGCGCACACATGCCGCAACGCGATGCTTCCAGCGGCGAACCGCCTAGCGGGAAACCCGGGCGATCAGCGCGTCGGTGCGGCGTGCACCGTCAGCGAGAACACGAAGTCCGGGTCCTCGACGACCTCGCCCGTCGAGCGCAGCCGGTACGCGCCGGGCCTGGCGATCACCAGTTCGTCGAGCCAGGGCGGCATGCGCCACGTCGTCCCCTCATGGACACCGCGCAGCGCGATGTCGATGCCATGGGCCGTCGCCGCCACGATCACGCCGTGCAGTTGTTCCTGGCTCGCCAAGGCGCCGTCAAGCGCCAGTTCGGTCACGCCGACGAGCACGACCTTGCCGACGAACCCGGCCGGGAAGTCCTCGTCGAACCCCGACACCGGATCGCCGTCCCACGACGCTCTCATGCGCTGCTTCCCGCCTGCGGCACCTCAGTCGTAGACCACCTGCGGCGGCTGCGCCGGCATGATCTGCTTCCAACGCGCCAGCGCATCGTCGCTGGGCCAGAAGCGGCCCTGGTCGCCGAGGTCGAGCTCGGCGGCGGCGCCCTGCGTGCGCACCTTGATGCGGATGCCCAGGCCCTGCACCGACTCGCCGTGCTCGGTCAACGAGCGCTTGGCCGGCCATTGCTTGACGAGTTCGGTGAGCGGCCCGATGTTGCCGTCGGCCTGCACCGAGAGGTAGCGGCCGAAGCGGGCGCGCGACGCGGCCAGGTCCCAGATCTGCGTGACGTTCAGCCGCAGGCCGCCGGTGAAGCGGTCGGGCTGCACCTTGCCCTGCACCACCAGCAGTTCGTCGTCGCGCAGGCAGTCGCGGTTGGCATCGAGCAGTTCCTCGTTGGCCACGGCCTCGATCGATTCGGATCGGTCGTCCACCTTGAAGATGGCCACGCGCCCGCGCTGGCCGTTGATGATGCGCAGGTCGCTCACGATGCCGCACAGCACCTGCGGCTCGCGCGAGTCGATCAGGTCGGCGATGCGGCGCTTGCAGAACTTGCGCACCTCGGGCTCGTACTGGTCGAACATGTGGCCAGACAGGTAGAAGCCGATGGCCGTCTTCTCCAGCGTGAGCTTCTCGCGGATGCTCCACGG
Source organism: Burkholderiaceae bacterium (assembly GCA_036569025.1). GTDB lineage: Bacteria > Pseudomonadota > Gammaproteobacteria > Burkholderiales > Burkholderiaceae_C > Scleromatobacter. Next base: position 1,423 of record DATCRO010000345.1, on the reverse strand, counting down.
CTCGGTGGGCACCAGCGCCGGCTCCTGCGTGGACGCGCCGTGCTCGTCGCCGCCGCCGAAGTCGAACAGGCCGCCCTGCTGCGCGTTGGCCGCCTGCGCATCGGCCCACTCGAAGGCCAGGCCCACGCTGGCCAGCGTGCAGGCGCGGTCGGGATGCAGCGCATCGAAGGCGCCGGCCTTGACGAGCGCATCGACCACGCGCTTGTTGACGCGCGAGCGGTCGACCCGCTTGGCGAAGTCGAAGATGCTGGTGAACGGGCGCGCCACGTCGCTCTGTTCCGTGCGCCCCTCGCGTGCGGCCACGATGGCCTCCACCGCCCCCTGGCCCGTGCCCTTGACGGCGCCCAGGCCGTAGTGGATCAGCTTGTCGCCCGCCTTGCCCGGCGCGGGCTCGAAGCGGTGCACGCAGATGTTGACGTCGGGCGGCGTGAACGTGATGCCGAACTGCTTGGCGTCGACCAGCAACACCTTGAGCTTGTCGGTGTCGCCCATTTCGATGGTCATGTTCGCCGCGTAGAACTCGGCGGTGCAGTGGACCTTCAGCCAACCCGTGTGGTAGGCGAGCAGCGAGTACGCGGCGGCGTGCGACTTGTTGAAGCCGTAGCCCGCGAACTTCTCCATCAGGTCGAAGATCTCGTCGGCCTGGGCCGTGTCGATCTTGTTCTTGGCCGCACCCTCGCGGAAGATCTCGCGGTGCTTGGCCATCTCCTCGGCCTTCTTCTTGCCCATCGCGCGGCGCAGCATGTCCGCGCCGCCGAGCGAGTAGCCGCCCAGCACCTGGGCGGTCTGCATCACCTGCTCCTGGTAGACCATGATGCCGTAGGTCTCGGACAGCACGGGCTCGACCAGCGGGTGCGGGTACTCCACCTGCTCCTTGCCGTGCTTGCGCGCGACGAAGGTCGGGATCAGGTCCATCGGGCCGGGGCGGTACAGCGCGTTCAGCGCGATCAGGTCTTCCAGGCGGCTGGGCTTGGCGTCGCGGAGCATGCCCTGCATGCCGCGCGATTCGAACTGGAACACGGCTTCCGTCAGGCCGTCGGAGAACAGGCGGTAGACCTTCGGGTCGTCCAGCGGCAGCGTCTCGTACGAGAAGTTCTCGCGGCCCGGTCGGCGCGCGACGATGAAGTCCTTCGCCAATTCCAGGATGGTCAGCGTGGCCAGGCCCAGGAAGTCGAACTTCACCAGGCCGATGGCCTCCACGTCGTCCTTGTCGTACTGGCTGACGGCCGAGTCGCTGCCCGGCTGCTGGTACAGCGGGCAGAAGTCGGTGATCTTGCCGGGCGCTATCAGCACGCCGCCGGCGTGCATGCCGATGTTGCGGACGATGCCTTCCACGCGCGCGGCCAGCGACAGCAGCTCGGCGACTTCCTCTTCGGCCTTCTCGCGCTGGTCGAGCTCGGGCGCCTCGAGGCGGGCGTAGATC
>DATCRO010000344.1:0-11312 GCA_036569025.1 Burkholderiaceae bacterium | reverse complement strand
GTCGTCGCCTCCGCGCCGGCCCCGGCCATGGTCGCCTCCACGCCGGCGCCCGCGCCGGTGGTGGCGCCGCCCGCGCCCGTGCGCGCCTCGGCCCCGGCGCCCGCGCCGGTCGCGCCGGCCCCCGCGGCGGACGACAGCTTCCTGTCCTCGCTGATGGACCCGCCGTACATCGTGCCGGGCATCGCCGGCCTGGCGGTGCTGCTGGGCGGCTTCCTGTTCTGGCGCAAGCGCCAGGGCGGCGACCGCAACAAGTTCTCGGGCGAGACGTCGTTCATCGAGAGCAAGATCCAGCCCGACTCGTTCTTCGGCGCCAGCGGCGGCCAGCGCGTGGACACGCGCGACGGCGCGGCCAACTCGGCGTCGTCGTCGCTGAACTACTCGCTGAGCCAGCTCGACGCCATCGGTGACGTCGACCCGGTCGCCGAGGCCGACGTCTACCTCGCCTACGGCCGCGACCTGCAGGCCGAGGAGATCCTGAAGGAAGCCCAGCGCTCCGACCCGGATCGCCTGGCCATCCGCACCAAGCTGCTCGAGGTCTATGCCAAGCGTGCCGACCTCAAGACCTTCGAGGCGCAGGCGCGCCAGCTGCAGGGCCTGACGAACGGGCAGGGCGAGGAGTGGGCCAAGGCGCAGGAACTCGGCCGCCAGATCGACCCGACCAATCCGCTGTACACCGAGGGCGGCGAGTACGCCATCGTCGACACCGACCCGATGCCCCTGAACCCGCTGGGCGAGGACTCGGACGAGGTCACGCTCATGCGTCCGCCGGCCAAGGGCGGCGCGCACGACACCGACCTGCCGATCGACTTCGACAGCGACGAGCCGCCCACCGTCCAGCCGGGCGACACGCAGCAGCCGACGCGGCCGATGCCTACCGAGGAGCACGACGGCGACACCACGCGCCAGCCGCACAGCGTCTCGGCCGACATGCCGTTCGAGGTCAGCGACTTCGATCTCGAGCCGGGCCACGTCGAAGTGCCTGCCATTCCGCCCGCGCCCGCGCCGGCGCCCGTGCATGCGCACGCCCCGGCTCCCGCCGCGGCCGGCGCGCCGTCGATCGACTTCGACTTCGGCGACCTGTCGCTGGACCTGGACAAGCCGGGCCATGGCGGCGCGGCCGTCGCGGAAGAGTCGGTGCTGCCCGAGCTCGACCTGGGCGGCGGCGGCGAGACCGAGCCGATGGCCCGCAAGATCGAACTGGCCGACGAGTTCCGCCGCATCGGCGACCACGAAGGCGCGCGCGAGCTGCTGGAGGAGGTCGTCTCCAAGGCCGATGGCCCTCTGAAGTCCCGCGCACAGACGATGCTGGACGCCTTGGGTTAACCTTCATGGGGTGAATCCGACCACCCCTCAAGATCCCACGGCCACGCCGGGCCTGGCGCCCGGCGGTCCCGAATCCGAGACCTCCTCCGCGCCCGAGCAGGACGCCGCCAACGCGGCGGTTCCGCCCGGGCGTGTCGCTTTGGGCGTCGCGTATCGCGGACTGAACTACCACGGCTGGCAGTCGCAGCCCGACGGCAACACCGTGCAGGACAAGCTCGAGCGCGCGCTCGCCGAGTTCGTCGGACTGCCGCGCGGCGAGATCATCCCCACCGTGTGCGCCGGGCGCACCGACGCGGGCGTGCATGCGCTCAACCAGGTGGTGCACTTCGACGCGCCCGTCACGCGCGAGATCTTCTCGTGGGTTCGCGGCACCAACCGCTACCTGCCCGAGGACATCGCCGTCCAATGGGCGCAGAACGTCGAGCCCGGCTTCCATGCACGCAACGGCGCGCGCGGCCGGCGCTACGCGTTCCTCGTGCGCGAGTCGGCCGTGCGCCCGGCCATCGAGGCCGGCCTGTGCGGCTGGGTGTTCCGGCCGCTCGACCTGGACACCATGCGCGAGGCCGCGCAGGCGCTGATCGGCGAACACGACTTCAGCTGCTTCCGCTCGTCGCAGTGCCAGGCGCTGTCGCCGGTCAAGGAGATGCGCCGCATCGACATCAACCGCATCGGCGACTACTGGCGCTTCGACTTCGAGGCCAGCGCGTTCCTGCACCACATGGTGCGCAACATCATGGGCGCGCTGATCACCATCGGCAGCGGCAACCAGCCGGCGGCCTACATGAGCGAGCTGCTGGCCGAGCGCAACCGCGAGGTCGCGCCGCCCACCTTCCCGCCGGCCGGCCTGTACTTCGTCGGGCCGCAGTACGACCAGCACCTGGGCATCCCGCGCCGCACCGCCGCGCACGACTGGCTGCCGCGCGTGCCGGTCGAACTGCTGCACGCCGACGACCCGCGGCCGCTCATCACCTCGCCCCGACCATGAGCGCGCACGGCCGTTCCGAAGCGCGAACACCGCAGTGCGCAGCACGGAGGATCGTCAATTGAGCCACGTGCGCACCCGCATCAAGATCTGCGGCCTGACCCGCGAGCAGGACATCGACGCCGCCGTCGCTGCCGGTGCCGACGCGATCGGCTTCGTGCTGTACGAGCGCAGCCCGCGGCACGTGCCGGTCGCGCGGCTGGCCGCGCTGGCCAAGTGCCTGCCGCCGTTCGTCACGCCCGTGTGCCTGTTCGTCAACGCCAGCCCGGACCTGATCGACGAGGCCGTCGCCGCGGTGCCCACCGCGCTGCTGCAGTTCCACGGCGACGAGGGGCGCGAGCAGTGCGAGCAGCCCGGCCGGCCCTACCTGCGCGCCGTGCGCATGGCGCCCGGCGTCGATTTGCTAGACTGCGCTTCTGGCTACGCCAGCGCGGCCGGCCTGCTGCTCGATGCGTTCGTCGAGGGCTATGGCGGCGGCGGAAAGGCTTTCGATTGGTCTCAAATTCCGTCAGGCGTCCCCCTTCCAGTCGTTTTGTCTGGTGGGTTGAGTCCTGCAAACGTGATCGATGGAGTGATGCGCGTCCGGCCCTGGGCCGTTGACGTGAGTTCCGGCGTGGAACAGGCCAAGGGCATCAAGGATGCCGTCCTGATCCGCCGGTTCTGCGAGGCGGTACGCGAGGCCGATGCCCGCGTCGCCAACGCCATGACCTGAAGCAGCGAGCCAACGCCTCCTGCTTCGACGGCGCCCGAGCCAAGGGCGCCGACACCTGAAAGCAGTCCATCATGTTCGAGTATTCCCAACCCGACCCGTCGGGCCACTTCGGCCCGTACGGCGGCAGCTTCGTCGCCGAGACCCTCACGCACGCGATCGAGGAACTGAACGCGGCCTATGAGCACTACCGCAAGGACCCCGACTTCCAGCGCGAGTTCCGCCACGAGCTCAAGCACTTCGTCGGCCGCCCGAGCCCGATCTACCACGCGGCGCGCACCAGCCGCGAGGTAGGCGGCGCGCAGATCTGGCTCAAGCGCGAGGACCTGAACCACACCGGCGCGCACAAGATCAACAACACCATCGGCCAGGCGCTGCTCGCGCGCCGCATGGGCAAGCCGCGCATCATCGCGGAGACCGGCGCCGGCCAGCACGGCGTGGCCACCGCCACGATCTGCGCGCGCTACGGCCTCGAGTGCATCGTCTACATGGGCGCCGAGGACGTGAAGCGCCAAAGCCCCAACGTCTACCGCATGCACCTGCTGGGCGCCAAGGTGGTGCCGGTGGAGTCGGGCAGCCGCACGCTCAAGGACGCGCTCAACGAGGCGCTGCGCGACTGGGTGACCAACGTCGAGAACACGTTCTACGTGATCGGCACGGTCGCCGGGCCGCACCCGTACCCGACGATGGTGCGCGAGTTCCAGAGCGTCATCGGCGAGGAATGCCTGGAGCAGATGCCCGAGATGGCCGGCCGCCAGCCCGACGCCGTCGTCGCCTGCGTGGGCGGCGGCAGCAACGCGATGGGCATCTTCTACCCGTACATCCCGCACGAGGGCACGCGCCTGATCGGCGTCGAGGCCGCGGGCCTGGGCCTGGACTCCGGCAAGCATTCGGCGTCGCTGACGCGCGGCTCGCCCGGCGTGCTGCACGGCAACCGCACCTACCTGCTGCAGGACGCCAATGGCCAGATCACCGAGACGCACTCGATCTCGGCGGGGCTGGACTATCCCGGCGTCGGCCCGGAGCACGCGTACCTCAAGGACATCGGACGGGCCGAGTACGTCGGCATCACCGACGACGAGGCGCTGGCGGCGTTCCACCACCTGTGCCGCACCGAGGGCATCATCCCCGCGCTGGAATCCAGCCACGCGTTCGCATACGGCATGAAGCTGGCCGCGACGATGCGGCCCGACCAGCACGTGCTCGTGAACCTGTCGGGCCGCGGAGACAAGGACATCGGCACCGTCGCCGACCTGTCGGGCACGGCGTTCTACGACCGGCCTTCGATGGCGGGGCAGTCCGTCAAGGGCGGCAAGGCGATCGGAGGTGCGCCGCCCGACGCCCGGCCGCCCGAAGGCGGGCACGCCGCAGTGCGCAGCACGGAGGCTTCCCAATGACTGGCCGCATCGATACCGTCTTTTCCAAGCTGAAGGCCGACGGCCGCAGCGCGGTCGTGCCCTACATCTGCTGCGGCGATCCGTACGCCGACGCCACGGTCGACGTCATGCTGGCGCTGGCCGAGGGCGGCGCGGACGTCATCGAGCTGGGCGTGCCGTTCTCCGACCCGATGGCCGACGGCCCGGTCATCCAGAAGGCGTCCGAGCGGGCGCTGGCGCGCGGCATCGGCACGCCGCAGGTGCTGGAGGCCGTGCGCGCGTTCCGCGTGCGCGACGCCGCGACGCCGGTCGTGCTGATGGGCTACGCCAATCCGGTCGAGGCCTACGACCTGGCGCACGGCAAGGGCGCATTCGTTCGCGCGGCCGCGGAGGCTGGCGTCGACGGCGTGCTGGTGGTGGACTATCCGCCCGAGGAGTCGCTGGAGTTCTCGCGCGCGCTGAAGGCGGCCGGGCTCGCGCCGATCTTCCTGCTGGCGCCCACCTCGACCGAGAAGCGCATGAAGCAGGTGGCCGAGGTGGCCGCCGGCTACGTGTACTACGTCTCGCTCAAGGGCGTGACCGGCGCCGGGCACCTGGACACCGACGCGGTGGCACGCGCCGTGCCTCGGATCAAGGAACACGTGAAGGTGCCGGTCGGGGTCGGTTTCGGCATCCGGGACGCGGCCTCGGCCAAGGCGGTGGCCCTGGTGTCGGACGCCGTGGTCATCGGCTCGGCGCTGGTGCAATGCCTGGAGGCGCTGCCGCGCGACCAGGTGGCCGACGGGGCCCGCCGGTTCATCGCCGGGATCCGCTCGGCCGTGGACGAGATCCGGAAGGCGTAAAATCGCCTGCCCCGCTCCGGTCCGCCGGAGCACGAAGGAAGCGCCGGGTTCCCGGTGCGTTCAAGGAGTGATTGATGAGTTGGCTCGAGAAGCTGTTGCCCCCGAAGATCCAGCAAACGGATCCGAGCGAGCGGCGCACGATCCCCGAAGGGCTGTGGATCAAGTGCCCGTCCTGCGAAACGGTGCTCTACAAGACCGACCTCGAGCAGAACCTGAACGTCTGCCCCAAGTGCGATCACCACCTGCGCATCGGCGCCCGGGCGCGGCTCGACGGCTTCCTCGATCCGGAGGGCCGCTTCGAGATCGGCCAGGAAGTCATCCCGGTCGACCCGTTGAAGTTCAAGGACAGCCGCAAGTACCCCGAGCGCCTGCAGGGCGCGCTGGAGGCCACCGGCGAGACCGACGCGCTCGTCGTGATGGGCGGCTCCATCATGAGCGTGCCGGCGGTCGTCGCCTGCTTCGAGTTCGACTTCATGGGCGGCTCGATGGGCTCCGTCGTCGGCGAGCGCTTCGTGCGTGGCGTGCAGACGGCGGTCGAGCAGCGCGTGCCCTTCATCTGCTTCACCGCCACCGGCGGGGCGCGGATGCAGGAGGGCCTGTTCAGCCTGCTGCAGATGGCCAAGACCAACGGCGCGCTCACGCTGCTGGCCAAGGCGAAGCTGCCCTACATCAGCGTGCTCACCGACCCGACCATGGGCGGCGTCTCGGCCAGCTTCGCGTTCATCGGCGACGTCGTCATCGGCGAGCCCAAGGCGCTGATCGGCTTCGCCGGCCCGCGCGTGATCGAGAACACCGTGCGCGAGAAGCTGCCCGAGGGCTTCCAGCGCTCGGAGTTCCTGCTGCAGAAGGGCGCCATCGACATGATCGTCGACCGCCGCAAGCTGCGTCCGACGATCGCGCGCCTGCTGGCGCAGCTGCAGCGGCAAAGCGCCGACGCCGTCGCCTGACCGAGGGGTCTGGCTCCCGCCAGACGATGCCCGCTGCGGCTGACCAAGTTGCGGGCGGGTGCCTGACCCCGCTCGCATGCCAGGTCCGCCATCGGGGTCAGGCACCCGCCGGCACCGCCCGCCAGCCTCCGGGTGGCGGCATTCTGGCGGGAGCCAGACCCCTTTCTTTCGCGCGCGGTCGCGGAACCCGCTCTTTCCATGACCCAGCCCACCACCCTCGCCGAATGGCTCGCCCACTGCGAACGCCTTCACCCGAAGACGATCGACATGACGCTCGCCCGCACGAAGACGCTGATCGAGCGGCTCGGACTGAAGTTCGCCGTGCCGGTGATCACCGTGGCGGGCACCAACGGCAAGGGCTCGACCTGCGCGATGCTCGAGGCGATCGGCCTGGCCGCCGGCTACAAGGTGGGCGCGTACATCAAGCCGCACCTGGTGCACTTCGAGGAGCGCTGCCGCGTCAACGGCAGGATGGTGACGGCCGACGACCTGATCCCGCACTTCCAGGCCGTGGAGGCCGCGCGCGGCGACATCGCGCTCACGTACTTCGAGTTCACGACGCTGGTGATCATGCGCGCGCTGGCGGCGGCGCCGGTCGACCTCGTCATCCTCGAGGTGGGCCTCGGCGGCCGGCTGGACGCGGTCAACGCGGTCGATCCGGACGTCTCGGTCATCACCAGCATCGACATCGACCACGTGGAATACCTCGGCCCCGACCGCGAATCGATCGGCCGCGAGAAGGCGCACATCGCGCGCAAGGGCCGGCCGCTGGTCGTCGGCGACCCGGTGCCGCCGCAGAGCATCATCGACTACGCCACGCAGATCGGCGCCGAGCTGTGGCTGATCGGCCGCGACTTCAACTACGCCGGCGACCGCCAGCAGTGGTCGTGGAGCGGGCGCGGCCGGCGCTGGAACGCGCTCGGCTATCCGTCGCTGCGCGGTGCCAACCAGCTGCTCAACGCGTCGGGCGCGCTGGCCGCGTTCGAGACGCTGCGCGACCGGCTGCCGATCACCGCGCAGGCGGTGCGCGTCGGCCTGGCGTCGATCGACCTGCCGGGCCGCTTCCAGATCGTGCCGGGGCAGCCGGCGCTGGTGCTGGACGTCGCGCACAACCCGCACTCGGTGGCGGCGCTGGCGCAGAACCTGGACCAGATGGGCTTCTTCAAGCGCACCTTCGCCGTGTTCGGCGCGATGCACGACAAGGACCTGGCCGGCGCGCTGGGCAAGATCACGCACCTGGTCGACGACTGGATGCTCACCGACCTGCCGCTGCCGCGCGCGGCCAAGGCCGCGGAGCTGGCCGAGGTGCTGTGGTCGCTGACCGCGACGGCGCCGTCCGCGTCGCCCAAGCCGCGCGTGAGCACGTTCGGGTCGCCCGCCCAAGCGTTGTCGGCGGCGCTCGCCCAGGCGGAGCCCACTGATAGAATCGTGGTCTTCGGCTCGTTCTACACCGTGGGCGGCGTGCTGAAGGACGGCCCCCCGCGCCTGGTGGCCCGACATCTCGGTTGAAGCCGCGGCGCCCGCCGCGCCGACACCACCTGTCCGGCCCCGGACTCCGATGAGAAGGCATGGGGCTGCTGTCGATTTTCTCCCGCAACAAGCAGGCTGCCGCCAAGCCCGGGAAACCGGCGCGGGGCGGCCGATCGCCAGCCCGCCAGGCCCCGCTCGCCAACACCCAGAACCCTGATGCCGCCGACGCGCTGCGCGAGGTGCGCGCGCGCGCCCGCACGCGCCTGATGGGCGCGACGGTGCTGCTGCTGGTGGGCGTCATCGGCTTCCCGTTGCTTTTCGAGACGCAGCCGCGCCCGGTGCCGGTCGACCTGCCCATCGAGATCCCCTCGCGCAACGCGCCGGGCGTGGTCGACGCGTCCGCGCACGCGGGCACACGCGGCGCAGCCGCCGCCGCGACGCATGCCGCGTCCGGCCCGGCGCCCGAGTCCGTCTCGTACGACGCGCGTTCGTCCGCGCCGGCGGCGGCATCCGCGGCCGCCTCGCAGGCGTCCGGCAGCAAGTCGGCATTCGCTTCGCTGGCTGCCGCGTTCTCCCCCGGTTCGTCGCCCAGCACCGCCGATGTGGCGGACAAGGCCGCCTACATCGCGCCGTCGATGGGCGGCAAGGGCCCGGCCAAGGCGCCGGCCAAGCCGGAGAAGGCCGACAAGGCGGAGAAGGCGGAGAAGGCGGACAAGACCGAGAAGACCGCCGCCGCGCCGTCGCCGGCGGCCGCCTCCAGGCCCGCACTGCACACCGCCGGCCCGGTGCTGCCGCCGCCGCCGGCCTCCAAGGCGTCGCCCGCCGCGCTGCTGGCCGGTGCGTCCGCCGACAAGCCGTCGGATGCCGCCGCCCCCGCCGGCCGCTTCGTCGTGCAGGTCGGCGCCTTCCTCGAGGACGCCAAGGTGCGCGAGGCGCGCGGCAAGGTCGAGAAGCTGGGCCTGAAGACCTACACCCAGCCGGTGGACACGCCCACCGGCAAGCGCATCCGCGTGCGCATCGGGCCCTTCGCCACCAAGGCCGAGGCCGACAAGGCCGCCGCCCGGATCAAGGCCGAGGGCCAGGCCGCCGTGGTGCTCGCGCTGTGAACCTGCCGCAGTTCGACCTGCAGCTCGGCTGGGTCGACATCGCCCTGCTGGCGGTGTTCGGCCTGTCGGTGCTGATCGGCCTGTGGCGCGGCTTCGTGTTCGAGATCGTGTCCCTGCTGGGCTGGCTGGTGGCGTTCGTGATCGCCAACTCCGCCGGGCCGTTCCTGGCCGGGGTCCTGCCGATCGGCGACGAGCCGCAGGTCCGGCTGTGGATCGCCTACATCGCCGTGTTCGTCGTCATCCTGGTCACGTGCACCTTGCTGGCGCGCATGCTGCGGGCGCTGGTCTCGGCCACGCCGCTGTCGTTCGTCGACCACCTGCTCGGCGGACTGTTCGGCGCGGCGCGCGGCGCGCTCATCTGCGTGGTCGCGGCGACGCTGGTGATGCTGTCGCCCTATGCGACTTCCACGACGTGGAAAAAATCGCATGGCGCGCTGTGGTTGGGCATGGCGCTGGAAGGGTTGAAACCCGTCCTTCCGCAGTCACTTAACGTGCACATCCACACGTAGCCCTGTAGGACGGTCACCTCTCCGGCCGGTTTCCGGCTACGGTTATGTCCCTGGCGCCAGTGCAGCGCCGGGCGCTCCCCGACAAGAATTTCTTCCCCTCTCGGTATTTCAGGAAACGGACTCCCACCATGTGCGGCATCGTCGGCGTGATCTCCAAATCCCCGGTCAACCAGTTGATCTATGACTCGCTGCTGCTGTTGCAGCATCGCGGGCAGGACGCCGCCGGCATCGTGACGATGCAGGGCACCAAGTGCTTCATGCACAAGGCCCGCGGCATGGTGCGCGACGTGTTCCGCACCCGCAACATGCGCGCGCTGCCGGGCAACGTGGGCCTGGGCCAGGTGCGCTACCCGACGGCGGGCAACGCCTACAGCGAGGAGGAGGCGCAGCCGTTCTACGTCAACGCGCCGTTCGGCATCGTGCTGGTGCACAACGGCAACCTCACGAACGCCCATGCGCTCAAGGCCGAACTGGTCGACAAGGATCGCCGCCACATCAACACGGAGTCCGACACCGAGGTGCTGATCAACATCCTCGCGCACGAGCTGTCCAACGCCGCCGCCGGCTCCAGGCTGACGCCCGAGGTGATCTTCGCGGCCGTCGCCGCCGTGCACAAGCGCATCAAGGGCTCGTATGCGGTCGTCGCGCTGATCGCCGGCCACGGCCTGCTCGCGTTCCGCGATCCGTTCGGCATCCGCCCGCTGATCTACGGCACCGCCGAGACGCCGGACGGCCCCAGCGTGATCGTCGCCAGCGAGAGCGTGGCGCTGGAGGGCACGGGCCACCAGGTGGTGCGCGACGTGCAGCCCGGCGAGGCGCTGTTCATCGACCTCGAGGGCCGGGTGCACGCCAAGCAGTGCGCCGAGAACCCGACGCTCAACCCGTGCATGTTCGAGTACGTGTACCTGGCACGCCCGGACTCCGTCATCGACGGCATCTCGGTCTACCAGGCGCGGCTGAACATGGGCGAGACGCTGGCGCAGCGCCTGATCTCCACGATGCCGCCGTCGGACATCGACGTCGTCATCCCCATCCCCGAATCGAGCCGCCCGTCGGCGATGCAGCTCGCGCAGAAGATCGGCAAGCCCTACCGCGAGGGCTTCGTCAAGAACCGCTATGTCGGCCGCACCTTCATCATGCCGGGGCAGTCGGTGCGCAAGAAGTCCGTGCGCCAGAAGCTCAACGCGATCGGCGTCGAGTTCAAGGGCCGCAACGTGCTGCTGGTGGACGACTCCATCGTGCGCGGCACGACGTCCAAGGAGATCGTGCAGATGGCGCGCGAGGCCGGCGCCAACAAGGTCTACATGGCCTCGGCCGCGCCGCCGGTCAAGTACCCGAACGTGTACGGCATCGACATGCCCACGCCCGAGGAACTGATCGCCTCGGGCCGCACGATGGAGGAGATCCGCGACTTCATCGGCGCCGACGCGCTGATCTACCAGGACGTCGACGCGATGAAGCGCGTGGTCGGCAAGCTCAACAAGCAGATCTCGAACTTCGAGGCGTCCTGCTTCGACGGGCGCTACATCACCGGCGATGTCAGCCTCGAGGATTTCTCGACGATGCGCGAGCAGCGTCGCTCGCAGCAGACCGAGGAAGACGACCCGGCCCGCTCGCGCCTGGCGCTGCAGAACACCGGCGACTGAGTTCGCCGACAATCGCCGCTGACGTCCCCTGCACGGCGCCTTCGGGCGCCTTCTCGTTTCAGACATCGTGACTACGCCCATCCGCACCCGCATCGCCCCGTCGCCGACGGGCTTCCTCCACCTCGGCACCGCCCGCACGGCGCTGTACTCGTGGGCCTACGCGCGCCACCACGGCGGCGAGTTCGTGCTGCGCATCGAGGACACCGACGTCGCGCGCTCGACGCAGGACTCGGTCGACCAGATCATCGCGGCGATGAACTGGCTGGGCCTGTCCTACGACGAGGGCCCGGTCTACCAGATGCAGCGCCTCGATCGCTACAAGGCGGTGGTCGACACGATGCTCGCGGCCGGCACGGCCTACCTTTGCTGGTGCACGCCGGAAGACCTCGACCGCATGAAGGA
>DATCRO010000343.1:0-3727 GCA_036569025.1 Burkholderiaceae bacterium | reverse complement strand
CTCTACGCCTGCTCGACGGCAACGTGGAGCCGGCGCCCGACCGCCCTGGAAGGTCGCTCAGGTCTTCGCGGGACGCTTCATCGCCTCGATCGCGTCGAGGTCGATGGCCGCGGCCATGGACTTGAGGGTGGCGCCGTCGATGTGCTCGCCCTGCGTCTCGACGATCACGCCGTTCTTCAGGATCACGGTGTACTCCGCATGGCTGCCGTCCTTGCGGTACTGCTCGTGGATCGTGCGGCCGCCGTCCTTGTACGTCTTCTCGATGCCGTCGGGCGTTTCCTTGTCGACCGTGATGTTGGCCCATGCGGCCACCGAGGCGAGGCCGCCCAGGCCGCCGCCGAGGTCGGTGATCGACAGCTCGGCGCGCTGGTTGTCGCCGCCCGTGTACGTGGCCTTGGCCACCGAGCTGGCGATGCCGATCGCGTTGCCGCCGGTGGTCTCGAACGATTCGCGCTTGAGGGCGCCCAGCGTCTCGGGCAGCTGCGCCTTGAGGTCGGCCGGCGCGATCGGCGTGCCCCCGGCGCCGGTCAGCGCGCCCATCATGTCGCCGATGGCCGCGCCGGCGGAAGCCGTGTCGCCGGCCTTCTGCGCGGCCTCGGCGCGGGCACGCGCGGCCTCCATGCGCTTGCCGGCGGCCTCGAGGGCGGCGGTGTCGACGGTGATGTCGCCATTGGGCGTGCTGACGCTGAAGCTGGGCGACGACGAGCGGCCCGCGAACATCATGCCCATGCCGCCGAACGCCGCGAAGAGGCTGCCGATGACGATCCACAGCACGATCGAGATCACGACGATGACCGCGGTGTAGCCGACGGCCTTGTCCTGCGGGCACTTCATCACCGTCGGCAGGCCGACGTAGAACAGGTAGACCGAGTAGAGCGCCACCAGCACGCCCAGCATGCTCAGCATCGGCAGCAGGCTGAAGACGCCGGCGACGTAGGCCGCCGTCGAGCCATAGGCCACCACCTTGAGCGCGCCGACCGGGTTCTTCGTGGCGCCGAAGCTCGGGGCCAGCGCGTCGACGATCAGCGACATGACGTAGGCCACCGCCAGGCTCAGGCCATAGCTCACCAGCATCTTCACGATGCCGCCGACGAGCGGCTCGCGGTAGCTGATGCCGAACACGCTCGCGCCTACCAGCGACAGCCCGATGAAGCCGCAGACCGCCGGGATCGCGGCCATGATGATCAGCCAGTCCTTGTAGATCGACTGCACGGTCGCGGGCTCGGCATCGATCACGGGCCACGTCTGCGCGGGTTGCAGCAGGATGGACTTGGCGCGTTCGACCACGTTCATGGTGATTCCTCGTTGGATTGACGACTGGGGGCCCGGCCACCCCCGGGAGGCGCGAGCCCCGGCATCATCGGGGAGTCGGGCCGTCGAATCCATCCCCTGAAGGGGGGCATGGATGGCCCGCGGAGGTGGATCCTGCGACTCCGCTTCGCTGCGCGCAGGATGACGGCCCGGCGCTTCGCGCGGCGCGCGGCTGGCGCTTGGCGCGGCGCGCTGCCGGCGCTTCGCGTGACGCCTCCTCGCCATTCCACCCGACGGCCCGTCGCCGCCGCGCGCCCACCCCGTGTCATCCTGCGCGCAGCCGCAGGATCCACGCCTGCTGCCTCGTCGCCACGGAGTCAGAAGCTGAGCACGAACGCCGCCCCGCCCTCGATGGGCCGGACATGGCGCACGCGGCCGCCCATGCCGTTGACCAGCTGGCGCACCACGGTCAGGCCGATGCCCTGGCCGCCCTCGCGGGCGCTGAAGAATGGCAGGAAGATCTGGCGCTCGAGACCGGGCGGCACGCCGGGGCCGTTGTCGCGCACGCCGATCTGCAGCCGGCCGCCGCGACTCTGGCGCGCCTGCACCCACAGGCGCGGCTGCGGCGTGGCGGCGGTGGCGTGGGCCGCGTTGTTGACCAGCGCGAGCAGCGCCTGTTCGAGCTGGCCTTCATCGGCCTGCAGGCGCAGCGTCGGCGACTCGAGCTCGAACGAGACCGCGCCGCCGCGCGCGGCCCAGGCCGGCGCGACGGCCTGTTCCAGCCGCGCGAACAGCGCGCGCACGTCCACCGGCGCGAGCACCGGCGCGGGCCACTGGCTGACGCGCCGGTAGGTGCCCACGAAGCCGGCCAGGCTCTCCGCGCGGCGTGCGATCGCGTCGAGCGCGCTGCGCAGCTCGGGCTCGGCGCCCGGCTCCTCCGACAATGCGAGCGCCGTCTGGCTCAGGCTGCGGATCGGCGTGAGCGAGTTCATGATCTCGTGCGTGAGCACCTGCACGAGCTGCTGCCATGCGAGCAAGGACTCCGCCTCGAGCTCGCTTTCCAGCGGCACCAGCGCCAGCAGCGCCTGCGCCTGGCCGTCGACCGCCAGCGACTGGCGGCGCAGCTGCCAGCGCTCGCTGCCGCGCTCGGTCTCCAGCACCACCGCGCCGCCGCCCTCGGCGTCGCGCAGCAGCCGTTGCAGCGCCGCGGGGTCGCGCACGCCGCCGGGCGCAACGAGACGGCGCGCCCGGCTCGTCAGCGCGCGCAGCGTCGCGCCGTCGGCCAGCCACGCCGCGACCGGCAGCGCCTCGAGCTGCGCCTGCAGCACGGCCAGCTGGCGCGCGTCGGGCGGCGGCGCGGCCTCGACGACCGGCGCCGGCGGCGCAGGGCGCCGCGCCAGCGGCCACGCGACGGCCAGGCCGATCGCCGCGAGCGCGGCCGCGCCCGTCCATGCGCGCGCGGACGCGCCTGACGCGTGCGCGAGCGCGCCGGCGGCCACGAGCGCAAGCGCGGCCGCCAGCAAGCGCGCGCGCTCAGAGGCCATGCTTGTCGAGCCGGCGGTACAAGGCCGCGCGCGACAACCCCAGCAGCCGCGCCGCGGCGCTGAGGTTGCCCTCGGCCTGCGCCATCGCGGCCAGCACCGCGGCGCGTTCCTGCGCGGCCAGCGAGCGCACGGGTTCGGCAAGCGGCGCCGGCATCGCGGCCGGCGCATCGGGCGCCGCGGGCTGCGCGCGCTGCAGCGCCTCGCGACAGGTCGCGACGAGGCGCACGTTGTCCCACGGCTTGGTGATGAAGTCCCACGCGCCGCGGCGCAGCGCCTGCACGGCGAGGTCGATGTCGGCGTAGGCCGTCATCACCACGACCACGGGCGGCTGCGCCAGTGCCTGCACGTCGTCCAGCAGGCGCAGGCCCTGCGCGCCGTCGGTGCGGCCGGGGCCGAAGTTCAGGTCGAGCAGCAGCAGCTGCGGGCGCAGCGCGGTGATCGCGGCGGCAAGTTCGGCCGGACGACGCAGGCAGGTGACGGGCGCGACGCGGCGCTGCAGCAGCAGCTGCGCGGCGAGGCCGACGTCGGGGTCGTCGTCCAGGAGAAGGATGGAGGCGTTGGGCACGGGTGCCAGTGTCGCAGCGTCTCGCGCGCACGCGGCACGGGTGTGTCCGGATGCGGACAGCCCCCTTCGCCGGCAGGACGCCCGCGGCGACAGTGCATCCCGTGACGACCGATTCCCCCGCCCTCCCGAGCGGTGCCGCGATGGACCGCGCGCTGCCCTCGACGCGCCGCCGCTGGCGCGCGCCGGCGGCGGCGCTCGCGCTGCTCTGCGCCGCCGGCGTCATCGCGTGGGCCCGCGCGCCACGCCTGCCGGTGGCCACCTCGCCGCAGCTGGCCACCGTGCACGCGGGCATGTTCCGCGACGAGGTGGCGCTGCGCGCGCGTGTCGAGCCCCTGCGTTCGGTCCAGCTGGACGCCGCCGAGGCGGG
>DATCRO010000342.1:0-6772 GCA_036569025.1 Burkholderiaceae bacterium | reverse complement strand
GTTCGACGGCCAGCTGGCCATGGCGCCGCGCGAGCACGTCCAGCACGGCGGCCTCGTCGGGCTCGTGCGAGGCCAGCGTCGCCTGGCCCGCGGCGCCTTCGAGCAGCAGCCAGCCGCGGCCGATCGGCGACGGCACGAAGGCGCGCACGTCCAGTGTCGCGCCCACCGCGATCCACGCGACGGTGCCGCCGTCGTCGGCGCCGTCGCCGCCCACCGCGCGCGTCGGGCCGTGCGCCAGCAGCGGCAGCGTCCATGCGCCGCGCGGCGCGTCGGGACGCACCGCGACCGCGATGTCAGGCCGCGAGCGCACGGCCCTGCGCATCGAACAGCATCACGTCGCGCACCCGCGCCCGCAGCCGCACGGGCGTGCCCGCGGCGAGCGCGGCGTCGCCGGGCTGCGTCGTCTTCACGCTGACGGTGTCGCCACCGTTGGCGGCGTCGCGGCCGGCGAGCCGGCAGTGCACCAGCGTGACGTCGCCCAGCCACTCGACGCGCTCGACGTTCGCGCGCAGCCCGTCGCCCGCGTCGCCGGCGGCCAGGTGCCAGTGCTCGGGCCGCACGCCCAGCGCCTTCACGTCGGCCAGCGGCAGCGCGCAGTCGGGCGGCAGCGCGAGGCGGCCCGCGCCGGGCACCTCCAGCGCCAGGCCCTCCGCGTCGCGCGCGGCGGTGGCCGGCAGGAAGTTCATCTGAGGCGAGCCGAGGAAGCCGGCCACGAAGCGGTTGACCGGCCGGTTGTAGACCTCCGACGGCGAGCCCACCTGCTCGATGCGGCCGGCGTTGAAGACGGCGATGCGGTCGCCCAGCGTCATCGCCTCGACCTGGTCGTGCGTCACGTAGACGATGGTGGCGCCCAGCCGCTCGTGCAGGCGCGCCATCTCCAGCCGCATCTGCGTGCGCAGCGAGGCGTCGAGGTTGGACAGCGGTTCGTCGAACAGGAACACCTTGGGCTCGCGCACGATCGCGCGTCCGATCGCCACGCGCTGCCGCTGGCCGCCCGACAGCGCACGCGGCTTGCGATCGAGCAGCGGCTCCAGCTGCAACGACGCCGCGGCGCGCCGCACCGCGTCGTCGAGCTCGCGCTTGGGCCGTCCCGCGATCTTGAGCGCGAAGCCCATGTTCTCGGCCACCGTCATGTGCGGATACAGCGCGTAGCTCTGGAACACCATCGCCACGCCGCGCTCGGCCGGCGGCACGTCGGTGACGTCGACGCCGCCGATCGACATGCGGCCGGCGCTCATGTCCTCCAGGCCCGCGATCATGCGCAGCGTCGTGGACTTGCCGCAGCCCGACGGCCCCACCAGCACCATGAACTCGCCGTCGTGCACGGTGAGGTCGATGCCGTCGACCGCCGTCACGCCGTTCGCATAGGTGCGGCGCAGGCCCTGCAGTTGGAGTTCAGCCATGAGACGGCCCCTGTTCGAAGACACACGTCCGGGAGCGCTCGGCCGCTGCGGCGCGGACGGACGGCCCCATCGGGGAGCAGCCAACGCAGTGAGTGGCGGTCATCATTTCTGCGCCTTGTGATGGGTGATGAAGTCGCGGTACCAGTGCGCGCTCGCCTTGGGCGTGCGCGCCTGGGTGTCGTAGTCGACGCGGAACAGGCCGAAGCGCTTGGCGTAGCCCGAGTCCCACTCGAAGTTGTCCAGCAGGCTCCAGTAGAAGTAGCCGCGGACGTCGGCGCCCATCTCGATGGCCTTGCGCACCGCATCCAGATGCCCCTGCAGGTATCGCACGCGCGGCGTGTCGGTGACCGAGCCGTCGGCCGCGACCACGTCGGCGTTGGCCATGCCGTTCTCGGTGATGAGGATGGGCGGCGGCATGTAGTCGCGCGTCAGGCGCACCAGGTGCTGCGTGAGGATCTCGGGCACGATCTCCCAGCCCATGTCGTTGACGCCGTGCGGTGCAGGTGCGGGGATCGGCGGCACGCGCGTGCTCGTCCAGTGGCGCGTGTAGAGGTTGATGCCGAGGAAATCGAGCGGCTGGCGGATGTGAGCGAAGTCGCCGGCCTCGGTGCGCGGCGCGTCGGCGCCCAGGTGCTCGATCGCGTCGGCCGGATAGGCGCCGCGGAACAGCGGGTCCATGTACCAGCGCACGTCCAGGCCATCGAGGATGCGCGCGGCCTGCAGGTCGGCGTGCGTCTTCTCGGCGGCGACCGCGGGCGTGTGGTTCAGCACGATGCCCAGCTGCGGCTTGGCGCCGGCGGCGCGCATCGCCTGCAGCGCCAGGCCGTGGCCCAGCAGCAGGTGGTGCGAGACCTGCATCGCCGCGCGCCGGTCGCGCAGGCCCGGCGCGAATTGCCCGCGCTCGTAGCCCAGCGTCGCCATGCACCAGGGCTCGTTGAGCGTGGCGATCGCGGCGAGGCGGTCGCCGAAGCGGCGCACGACCTCGGCCGCGTAGTCGGCGAAGCGGTGCGCGGTCTCGCGCGACTGCCATCCGCCGACCGATTCCTGCAGCGCCTGCGGCAGGTCCCAGTGATGCAGGGTGGCGTGCGGCGCGATGCCGCTGTCGAGCAGCGTGTCGATCAGACGGTCGTAGAACGCGAAGCCCTTCTCGTTCCACGCGCCCTGCCCCGCCGGCTGCACGCGCGGCCAGGCCATCGAGAAGCGGTAGGCGTCCAGGCCCAGCCACTTCATGCGCTCGACGTCCTGCGGCATGCGGTGGATGTGGTCGCACGCGACCCGGATGTCCCTGCCGTCCTTGATCTTGCCGGGCGTGGCGCAGAACGCGTCCCAGATCGACGGGCCCTTGCCGTCGCCTTCGGCGTGGCCCTCGATCTGGGCGGCGCTGGTGGCGGCGCCGAGCGTGAAGTCGCGCGGGAGGGAGGGGAATGGGAATTCTTTGGAGGTCATGTCATTTGACGGCGCCGGCCGTGAGGCCCGCGACGAGTCGGCGTGCGGAGAAGACGAAGGCGACGAGCAGCGGCAGCATCGCGATGGCGGAGCCCGCCATCAGCGCACCCCACTCGGTGTTGTTGGGGCTCTGCATGCTGCGCAGCGCCAGCGGCACGGTGTAGTGCTCGACGCTGCGCATCACCACCAGCGGCCCGACGAAGTTGTTCCAGGCGTTGATGAACGTGATCAGGCCCAGCGTGCCGAGCGCCGGCCCGCACAGCGGCATCACCACGCTCCAGAACGTGCGCAGCTCGCCGCAGCCGTCCATGCGCGCCGCGTCGATCAGGTCGCGCGGGATGGCCGAACCGATGTACTGGCGCATCAGGAAGATGCCCAGCGCGCCGGCGGCGCCGGGAACGTACAGCGCGCGCGGCGTGTCGATCCAGCCGAGGAAGTCCATCACCATGAAGTTGGGGATCATGTTGAGGAAGCTCGGCAGCATCATCGAGCCCACCACCAGCGCGAACAGCAGCTTCTTGCCGGCGAACTCGTGCACCGCGAACGCATAGCCGGCCAGCGCGCACAGCAGCAGGTTCAGCGCGGTGGTCATGCACGCCACGTACAGGCTCATGCCCAGGTTGCGCCAGAACGGTAGGCGCTCCAGCAGCAGGTGCAGGTTGGACAGCAGGTGCGTGCCGAACCACACCGGCGGCGGCGACGCGAAGATGTCGGCGCGCGCCTGCGTGGCGAACACGAAGGTGAACCAGAACGGCGCGGCCAGCAGGACGACGCCCGCGCCCACCAGCAGCAGCGCCGTCATGCGCGCCGGAGTCAGGCGTTCAGCGCGCGACATCGCTCGTCCCTTCCTTGCCGAACAGCCGCCCGTTCGCGTACGTCAGCGCGGCGATGAGGAAGAACAGCAGCCACGACACGGCCGACGCGGTGCCGAAGTCGCCGTCGGAGAACGCCATGCGGTACATGAACATCGCCGTCGTCATGACGTCGGTGGCCACGCCCGAGTCCGGCGGGATCAGGATGAACGGCTCCTCGAACAGCTGCAGGTTGCCGATCAGCGTCAACGTGATGGCAAAGAACATCATCGGCTTGAGCAGCGGCAGCGCGACGTGGCGGAACTGCTGCCAGCGCGACGCGCCGTCCAGCGTGGCCGCCTCGTACAGGTCGCCCGAGATCACCTGCAGCGCCGACAGGTACAGCACCACGTTCCAGCCGAGGTAGCGCCAGAACACGACGAAGGCGATGGCCGGCTTGGCCCAGAAGGAGTCGCCCAGCCAGTCGATCGGCGGGCCCGGGAGGATCGCGTTGACGACGCCGAAGTCCTTGGAGAACAGCGTCGTGAAGATCAGCGCGATCGCCACGCTGGACGTCACGTAAGGCACGAAGTACGCGCCGACCACGACGTTGCGACTGCGCTTGAGGCTCATGTGGATGAAGAACGCCAGCGGCAGCGCGACCAGGTGCTGCGGCACGCCCGAGGCCACCGCGAACCACAGCGTGTTGAGCAGCGACTTCGAGAACCACGGATCGGTGATCGCGAACCTGTAGTTCTCCAGCCCGACCCAGTGCATCGCGGCCAGGCCAGACGCCGCGTCCCACTGGTGCAGCGACAACCAGATCGAGAACAGCAGCGGGAACAGGCCGAACACCGCGAACAGCACGAAGAACGGCGAGATGAAGGCGTAGGGCGCGAGCTTGCGCAGGCGCTTGCGGCGTGCGGCCGCCCGCGCCTGGGCGCTCGCGGGCGCCTGCGCGGGGGCGGGGGCGACGGTGTCGCGGGGGAGCATGGTGTCCATGGCGTTGCGTTCAGCGGCGGGCGCGGTGCTCGATCAGCCACCTGGCGTCGGCGAGCGCCTGGTGGATGTCCTTGCCGCGCGCGATCACGTTCTGGTACTCGGCGCGCACCGCGTCGGTGGCCATCGCGTCGTACTTGTCGACGGGGATCGCCGGCACTCGGGCGGCGGTCTCGCGCCACAGGACGCCGGCGCGCTGGCCGCCGAGGAAGGCGATGGGCTCGTCGACGACCGGGTCGCGCTGCGCCGCGACCAGCGCGGGGAAGTTGCCGAACTGAACCAGCGCCTGGAGCTGCGTCTCGCGGTCGGCGGTCATGAAGCGCACGAACCGCCAGGCCTCGGCCTTGTGCTGCGCGTGCTTCGGTATGGCATAGAACGAGCCGCCGTACGACGCGAACAGGCCGCCGGGCAACGGCGCCGAGCGCCACTTGCCGGCGGTCGCCGGCGCGAGCCAGTTCTTCAGGTGGCCGGCCAG
The DNA here is from genome assembly GCA_036569025.1 of Burkholderiaceae bacterium. Taxonomy (GTDB): domain Bacteria; phylum Pseudomonadota; class Gammaproteobacteria; order Burkholderiales; family Burkholderiaceae_C; genus Scleromatobacter. The sequence goes on along the minus strand of DATCRO010000342.1, from coordinate 1,658 downwards.
CCACGAGCCCATCATCTGGCCGGCGATGCGGTCGGAGCGGAAGCCCGCGACCCACTCGTTGGTCCACATCGTCGTGCCCGCGTCGATGCCGGCCTGGTGCGCGCGGCGCCCCAGCTCGAACGCGCGCACGAAGCGAGGCTGGTCGACCAGCACCTTGCCGTCGCGGTCGAAGTAGATCCCCTGCCCCGCGGGCAGGTCGGAACGGATGACGATGTCGACGATGTCGGTGCTGCTCGCGAGGATGCAGGCGCCCGTGGCGGCCTTGAGCTTGATCCCGGCTGCGATGAACGACTCCCAGTCGCGCGTGAAGTCGCCCTCGGTCAGGCCCGCCTTGGCGACCAGGTCGGCGCGGTACAGCAGCGTGCCGGGACCGATGTCGGCCGGCAGCGCGCCGAGTTCGCCCTTGGCGTTGGTGGCCTGGGCGATGGTGTAGGGGACGAACGCGGTGCCCAGCGTGCGCGCGTCGTAGGGGGGCTGGTACAGGTCCTCGAAGCCGCCGGAGCCGACGAACTTGCCGATGAACTTGAAGTCGACGGCCATCACGTCGGGCAGGCCCGAGCCGGTGGCCAGCGCGGTGGTCATCGCGTTGTGGTGGTCGGCGTACTGCAGCGAGACGATGCGCACGTCGATGTCCGGATGCAGCGCATGCCAGCGCGGCAGCGCGGCCTTGGCGGCGCGGTCGAGGTCGGGGAAGGTGGCGAGCGTGATCGTGGTGACCGCCCGGGCCGGCGCCTGCGCGAGGGCGGCCGCGGCGAACACGATCGCCAGGAGGAACTTGGACATGGTGGGTGGTCAGCGAGGCGGAAATGCCGCACCACGACCCGCCGCGATCGGCGACGGGCCGGGTGCGAAAGGAGCGGCGCCCGAGCGACGCACGGCCGCCCGAAGGCGCTCAGACCGCAGCCGCCAGGCGAAGGTTCGTCTGATGAGCGCCGCAGCCCACCAACTCAGAAGTCGTAGCCGAAGTTCACGCCGAACGTGCGCGGCGGCATGTACTGCGACTGCCACGTGCCGAACGAGTTCTGGGCGTTCGTCTTGATGCGCCCGTCCTCGACGTTCTGCACGTAGGCGTCGACCCACCATTCCTTGGCCGCCTGATAGCGCAGGCCCAGGTCGGTGCGGCTGTAGGCCTTCTGCGTGTCGCCCGGCCCGAGGTTGAACACGCTGAGGTAGCTCGCCGACTCGTAGTGGAAGTTCACGCGCGGCTGCAGCTGGCCGCCGTCCGCGAAACGGAAGGTGTGCTCGTACTGCAGGTTCATCGAGCCCGTGGGCGAGTGCGGCATCCGATGCCCCTCGACGTTCAGGCACTTGCTGATCAGCGGATCCGGGCAGGTCGGCAGCGTGTAGTCGTTGCTGCCGGCCAGCAGGTAGCCGATCTTGGTGTGCGTGTACGCCAGCCCGAGGGTGACCAGGTCGTCCTTGGTCACGCGCGCCGCCAGCTCGGACTCCGCGCCATAGACGGTCGCGCCCTTCGCGTTGGAGGTGGCCAGCGAGTGGCTGCCGTCCGGGTTGGTCACCGGCGCGCTGAACTGGAAGTCCTTGAAGTCTTCGTAGTAGATCGAGTTGTTGAAGTTGACCGTGCCGCCGAACAGCGTGTTCTTGGTGCCGACCTCGTAGTTGACCAGCGTCTCGGGGCCGTAGTGCAGGCCACCGTCCTG
>DATCRO010000341.1:0-3801 GCA_036569025.1 Burkholderiaceae bacterium | reverse complement strand
GGTCTCGGGGCTGCTCGCGGTGATGGACCAGGCGCAGGCGCGCGCCGACAGCCGCGCCGCGCTGCCGCGCCTCGTGCGCCTGCCCGGCGGCGGCATCGACGCGTGCGCATCGCTGTTCAACGCCGCACAACCGGCAAACGCCGGCACCGGCGCCGCGCCGGGCTGCCGCGCGCTGCTGGCGGTCGCCGGCGGCTCCGCCGCCAACGTGGCCGCCTCGCCGTGACGCATCGCTGCAAGGGCGCGCCCGATTGACGGCACCCGCACGCAGCAACGCGCGGTCCGGCGCCTGGCGCCAGGGCGCGCGCTGCCTGCTCGCGAGCGCGGCCCTCGCGCTGGCGTGCGCGGCGCATGCCCAGATCGCGGGCACGCTGGCCGTGGCCAGCAGCAACCGCTACCGCGGCATGGGCACCGGCGACGTCGGCCCCGTGCTGCGCGCCAGCGTGATGGTCGACCTGCCGGCCGGCGCGTACGGCGGCGTCTCCGGCCTCTGGCGCACGCGTGACGCGGGACTGGCCAGCGCCGAGGCGATGGTCGGCTGGAGCGGCCGCGTCGACGCGCTGCCGCCGGACTGGGGCTGGGACGCGGCGCTGCAGCGCGCGCACTACGCGGCGGGCGGCGACAAGGACTTCACCGAGGCGATGCTGGGCATCCTGGGCCCAGGCTTCACGCTGCGCACCTGGTACGCGCCGCACTACTTCGGCGGCTACACGCACGCGTTCTACACCGAGCTCAACGCCAGCCGCGCCATCGACGAGCGCTGGCACGCGTTCGGCCACGTCGGCTGGCTGCGCTACGGGCCGGCGGCCGACTACCAGGAACACATGCCCGACCGCGTCGATACGCTGGCGGGTATCGGCCTGACGCTCTCGCGCTGGGAGCTGCAGCTGGCGCGCGACGGCATCGTGGCCGGCCGCGCGCGCAGCGGGCTCGACGCGCGGGCGCGCCGCGCAGCCTGGATCGCGAGCGCGAGCGTCGCCTTCTGAAAGGCTTGAACCGCGGCCACGGACTTCGGCATCCACGTGCAGGCGCTGCAACCGCGTCGCATTCCAACCCAGGAGCCGAGACCATGACCCACACCACAATTGCCCGCCCCCTGCCCTTCGCCTTCGCGCTTGCCACCGCCACGATCCTGGCCGCGTGCGGCGGCGGTGGCGGCGGCACCTCGGCCCCGCCAAGCAACAGCGGCGGCGGCCAGAACTGCGTCAACGGCCCTTACGGGACCACCTGCACGCCCACGGGCACCACCTTCGGCGGCGCCGGCGGCGGCAACTACGTGGCCAACACGCTGGTGAGCGACTCGACCGCCACGCAGGCGCTGCACCACGACACCCACCTCGTCAACGCGTGGGGCCTCGCGTTCAACCCGCAGGGCTTCTCGTGGATCGCCAACGCCGGCACGGGCAGCTCGACGCTGTACGACGGCACCGGCGTGCAGCAGTCGCTGGTGGTCACGCTCAACCAGGGCGCTCCGTCCGGCATCGTGTTCAACGGCACGACCGACTTCTCGATCACCGAGAACGGCGTCAGCGGCGCGGCGCCATTCGTGTTCGCCACGCTGCAGGGACAGATCTCGGCCTGGGCCCCCACCGTCGACGGCACGCACTCGTTCACGATCGTCGACAACAGCACCTCGGGCGCGGTCTACACGGGCCTGGCGATCAACACCGGCACCGGCGGCGACATGCTCTACGCGGCCAACTTCGCCAAGGGCAAGGTCGACGTGTTCAGCGGCACGTTCTCGCCGGTCACGACCACGGGCGGCTTCACGGATCCGACCCTGCCGGCCGGCTACGCGCCGTTCGGCATCCAGCAGATCGGCGGCAAGGTCTACGTCGCGTACGCGCAGCCCGACCCGGTCACGCACGAGAAGACCGGCGCCGGCCTGGGCCTGGTCGACGTGTTCGACCTGCAGGGCAACCTGACGCAGCACCTGGTGGGCACCGGCGGCGCGCTCAACGCGCCCTGGGGCCTGGCGATGGCGCCGGCCAACTTCGGCAAGTTCTCCAACATGCTGCTGGTGGGCAACTTCGGCGACGGCAAGATCAACGCCTACGATCCGGCCACCGGCACGCTGGCAGGCACCGTCAGCAACAACGACGGCTCCGCCATCGTGGTGCCGGGCCTGTGGGCGCTGCAGTTCGGCAACGGCCTGAACAGCCAGCCGACCAACACGCTGTTCTACACCGCCGGCCCGGGCAGCGAGCAGCACGGCCTGTACGGTCGCATCGACATGAACTGATGCCCCCGGCGGGGTCTGGCTCCGCCGCGCGACGTCGCTGGAAAGCCCGCCGGCGCCCACTGGCGGTGGCCGGCCCCGGATCGGCCCCTTCCGGGCCCGTCGCCCGGAAGCCGACCCCCGCACTGTCTGCCCGTCCAGCAGATTTGTTGCCAGGCACGTGCTTTTCGGCCGAACCCGTGGTATGATCGAAGACTTTTCTCCCCGCCCGGAGCACTAATACCAAATGGCAACCTCTTCCAAAGCCAAGAAGCGCACCGTCCGTCTCGCGTCGGGCCGCAAGCGCGCTCGCCAAGACGTCAAGCTGAACGCGCACAACTCGTCGCTGCGCTCGAAGTTCCGCACCGTCATCAAGAACGTCCAGAAGGCTGTCGCCGCCGGTGATTCGGCCAAGGCCGCCGATCTGTTCAAGTCCGCCCAGTCGACGATCGACTCGATCGCCGACAAGGGTCTGTTCCACAAGAACAAGGCCGCTCGCCACAAGAGCCGCCTGGCTGCCAAGGTCAAGGCCCTGGCTGCCCCCGCCGCCGCCTAAGAGCGGCTTCCCGGGCGGGAACGTGGAAAGGGCGCTTCGGCGCCCTTTTTGCTTTCCGGACGCGCGCTTCACCCCAGTCGGTGCCAGGTCTTGCCTGGCAAGTCACCGATGGCGAGAGCGTTGCCTGGCAAGACCTGGCACCGTGTGAGCGCAAAAAAAGGCCGCATCCCTTGCGGCCTCGTCGTCTCCGGACGCCTCAAGGCGCCGTCTTGGGCGTGGCCTGGAAGCGGCCGTCCTCGGTCAGCGTGCCCTCGACCACCGGCAGCTTGTTGTCGCGCGCGAAGTTCATGACGAAGTCCCAGGCCATCGGCTCCAGGGCCTTCAGGCGTTCGTCGACGATCACGTTCTTGACGTTGTCGATCAGCCGCGGCACGCAGTACGGCGAGTAGCCGATGAACGATCCGATGCCGCCCTTGGCGGCGCCGGGCCGGAAACACGACATCGCGCCCGCGAGGCGCTCCGCCCAGTCGCTCGGGCGGAAGGCGCGCCCGTCCAGGGTCTGGCCCTGGATGAAGTATTGACGGGGTTGAGCCGGGTTCATCGAGATCGGTGAGGCGGGGAACCTCGTATTGTGCCTTGCGCTGCTGCATCGCACCAATCTTGTGGGTTACGAGGCAGGTTCACCTCCGTGCAATCTGCCGGCCTTTAGAATGTTTCTCCCCCTGGCCGGCAGCCGTCGGGAGCGCGATTGCAGCCCGACCGCCGGCCGTTTTTCTTCCCGCAGCCCGACAGGAGCTCTCCGCGATGACCCAGCCTTCCGCCATGCCCCATGTGATGAACACCTACGGCCGCCTGCCGTTCGCGTTGTCGCACGGCCGCGGCAGCCGGGTCTGGGACACCGAGGGCCGCGAGTACCTGGACGCGCTGGCCGGCATCGCCGTCAACACGCTGGGCCACGCCCATCCGAAGCTGGTGGCCGCCATCGCCGACCAGGCCGGCAAGCTCATCCACACCTCCAACTACTACCAGGTGCCGCTGCAGGAGACGCTCGGCGCGATGCTGGCCGAGCGTTCGGGCCTGGCGGCCGCGT
>DATCRO010000340.1:0-17903 GCA_036569025.1 Burkholderiaceae bacterium | reverse complement strand
CTCGAGCACCATCACCGTCCCGTCCGCCCACGTGCCGGTGCGCTTGTAGGCCTGCCAGGCCGCCGGGTTGACGAACACGTTGTCGAACATGTGGTGGCCGGGCAGGTTGACCCGGCTGTAGCTCATGTCCAGGCCCGTCGTGGCGTAGATCCATTCGCGGTAGTCGGGCGGCGCCCTCAGCTTGTCGCCGTCGTAGACGAGCGGCGGCGCGGCCGCCTCCGCCGGGGCGGCGGCCCGCGGTGGGGCGGATGCATCGGACGCGGCGGCGCGCGACGAGGCCACGGGAGCGGCGGCGGCGACGACCACCGCTGCGGCGAAGGCGAGGAGCGAGGTTTTCTTCGGCATGCCGCGATGATGCGCAGGGCCGCGCTCGTGGACGAGGCTGCTGGCTGCACGAAGGCGTCGATTCGCTGCAGGGGCGGCGCTCCGGCACGCGCCTGCGCGTACCATTTCGCCATGCTTCCGACCGAACGAATCGGCGTTGCGCCGCACTGGAGCTCGATCGCCGCCATCTGGGGCGGCATCGGGCTGTTCGATGCCACCCAGACGGTGGTGTCGATGAAGGCCATGGGCATGCACCACGCGTGGGTCGAGCTGTTCGTCTACCAGGCCCTCACCTGGCTGCCCTGGGCGGTGGCCACTCCCCTGGTGATGCGACTGAGCGTGCGTTCACCCTTGCGACTGCGCTGGCCGCGCGGGGTCGATGCCGCGGCATGGCGTCCATGGGGACTGCACGCCGTGTGCTGCCTGGCCCTGGCCTCGGGCGCGTCGTTGTGGATGGCGGTCACCGAGCACCTGCTCAATCCGTGGAATCCGGCGTCGCCGCCCCAGGCCGTGCTCCGCTTGTTCCTGCTGAACGCCTACGCTTGGCTTCTTCCGGCGCTGTTCATCTACTACTGCATCGTGATGGCCGGCCGCGTGCTGGAAGCCAACGAACGACTGGCCGCGCAGCGCACGGCGTCGGCGGAGCTCGCACGCCAGCTCGCGCAGGCGCAACTCGATGCGCTGCGGCATCAGGTGGAGCCGCACTTCCTGTTCAACGCGCTCAACGCCATCGCGGGCCTGGTGCGCGAGCATCGTGACGAACTCGCGGTCGAGACCATCGCTCGCGTCAGCGACTTCCTGCGCCACACCCTCCATGGCGCGACCACGCAGGAGGTTCCGCTCGAGGAGGAGTTGCGCTTCGCGCAGATGTACCTGGATATCCAGAAGCTGCGCTTCGGCGAACGGCTTTCGCTGCAGCTGGACCTGCCGCCAGCCCTGGGTCGCGCGCTGGTGCCGCGATTGATCCTGCAGCCGCTGGTGGAGAACGCGATCAAGCACGGCATCTCGCGCCGCGCCCAGGCGGGCGTGGTGGAACTGCAGGCCGAGCGCACGCCTGTGGGACTGGTGATCTCGCTCTACAACGATGGCCCGGCCATCGCGCCGCGGGTGTTGCGGGAGACGGCGGCCAACGACCCCGTCGACGCGGAGTCGGCCGGCCCCGCTTCGGCCGGATCGCGCCGCAGCGGGTCGATCGGACTGAAGAACGTGCGCGAGCGCCTGCGCGGCCTCTACGGTGCCGAGGCCGCCCTGGACGTCGCCAACGTCGAGGGCCGCGGCGTGCGCATCACGATCCGCCAGCCCTGGCGCGAGTCGCCGGGGGCCGGCGCGGACACCCACGCGGCATGAGCGCCCGCCCGGCCGCTCCGAAGGGCGCTCGCACCGCAGCCCGCAGGGCGGAGGTTGCCTCATGAGCATGCGCGCCATCGTCGTCGACGACGAGCCGCTCGCGCGCAGTTCGCTGCGCGTGCTGCTGTCGCGCGACCCGGCGGTCGAGCTCGTGGCGGAATGCGGCTCGGGCGAGGAGGCGGTCGCTTCCATCCGGGCGCTGAGGCCGGACCTGGTCTTCCTGGACATCCAGATGCCCGAAGTCGACGGTTTCGACGTGATCGAACGCCTGGGGGCGTGGGTGCCGCCTGCGGTCGTCTTCGTCACCGCGTTCGACCAGCATGCCTTGCGCGCCTTCGACGCCGGCGCGCTCGACTACGTGCTCAAGCCTTTCACCGACGCGCGCTTGAACCTCGCCCTGGCGCGCGCCAAGGCGCAGATCGCGCAGGCGCGCGCCGCCCGCGGCGCGGCGGATGTGCCGGCGCGAGTCGCGGTGCGCAGCGGCCGCGGCATTCAATTCGTCGCCCTGGCCGACGTGGCCTGGGTCGAATCGGCCGACTATTGCGTCGACCTGCACGTGGCCGACCGCACGCACACGCTGCGTCGGACCATGGCCTCCATCGAGGCGGAGCTGGAGCCCGCGGGATTCTGCCGCGTCCATCGCACCGCCATCGTCAATCTCGCTCATGTGCGTGCGCTGGAGGCCGGCGTCGATGGCGAGGCCGAGGTCGTGCTTCACAGCGGAAGGCGCCTGCCGACGAGCCGCCGGCACCGCGCGGCCTTGCAGGCGCGGCTGGGGCTGCGCACGGGGTAGGCGATCCTGTCCGGGCAAGCCGACGCCGGCGCGCAAGATTGCCGTCAGCTTTCATGGTGAATCTGGATGGTCGAATCGGCGGCGCTGGTCGACACTGCGCGGCTGTGATGACCACCAGGGAGAACTCCATGAAGACGATCAGTTTCCGCGGCGCCGCGCTGGCGCTTTTCCTCACCGTCGCGCTGGCGGGACACGCGCAGGCCACGCCGGCCAGCCGCGCGTCGCTGCAGGCATTGTTCCAGTTGCTGCATGCCGACACGATGGTCGATGGCGTCTACGGCGCCATGCAGAAATCGATGTCGCAGATGTTCGCTCAGGATGCACGTCAGCGTGGCGAATCGCCCGCTCGCCAGCGGATCGAGGCCAAGGCGATGGAAGACATGATGGGGCTCGTGCGTGCAGAGTACAACTGGGGTGTCATGGAGCCGGACATGATCGACGCCTACCAGAAGACCTTCACCGAGGAAGAAGTCACCGGGATGATCAACTTCTATTCGACGCCGGTGGGGCAGGCGACGATCACCAAGATCCCGCAACTGACGCAGACCGTGCTGGCCGGCTCGCAGGCGCGCCTGCAGGCGCTGCTGCCCCGCATCCGCGCCATCGCCGAGAAGGCGCGGGCGGACGCCGACGCGGCCGACGCCGCGCACTGAGCGACGGCGCGGCCGGTGTCCCGCTGGCGGCCTGCGATGACGTCCCGGCATCGCCACCTGCAATCGAGCTTTTCGGTACACGCGCATTTCGACTCGCATCGCCCCACATCCGTCACGCAGGCTTTCTCGTCGGACCATGGAACATGTGCTGAAGGCCCTTTCCCTCTTCTTGCTGGCCACGTTCGCCATCAACGTGCTGTGGGGGCTGCTCCAGCCTTGGGTCGAACGCAAGCCGCCCCTCAGATTGGTCAGGAGTTTCCTGTGCCTCCAGGGCACCGTCCTCCTGGCCGTGGGAGGAGTGGTTGCGTTCTACGCAAGATCGTCTCCGCCTCACCTTTTTTGGGCAGGCTGCTGCCTGACCGTCGGCCTTGTCGAACTCATCGGCGGACTGCGCGGATCGGACAAGGCCGTACTCGAGATTCTCTTTCTTTGGAACGAACCCATTCCCTGAGGCACGTGCGGCCCGAGGCAGCGTTCTTCGACACGCTGCAGACTCTCGCATGCCAATGGCCACGCCCGTGCCCTCCGAGCGGCCTGCATTGCTGACTGGCCACCGCAAGCCGGAAGCGCCTTTGCAGCGCCGGTTGCGCGGACCCGAAGGCCGCCGGCCGATACCTACAGCTCTGCAGGCCGGCCGGCCATGCGCCACGCGAACATCAGCATCGACGTGGCCGTGAGATCGATCGCCGGCTCATTGGTGCTGTAGGACTGCACCCAGTCCCAGTAGACCGCGCCGTCGGCGTCGAAGGCGCTGTAGGTGCCGCTGCCGCCGCAGCGTGCCATGGCGACCAGGTCGCCCGACGTACCGGAAGCATTGGGGCCTTCGACGACGGCACCGGCCAGCACGGGCTTCCTGCCGTCGTGCGAGCCCACGAGGTTGGCGGGCTGGTGTTGCGGGCAATCCGGGAAGGTCGTCCCATCCCCGATGATCTGGGACACGCCCCAGCCGTTGGCGCCCAGCATGCTGGCGGCCTGTCGGCGCGCAACCGTGGCGTGGTGGCTCGAGTCCGCGAGGAAGCCGATCTCGCTGGCCATGGCCGAGAGCCCCGCCACGTGCGATCCGGAATCCCCCCTGGACCAGGTGTACAGGCCGTCGAAGGGGTCGTTCGCAGGGGCGTTGGCCTGCAGCAGGGTGCGCAGGTTGGACAGCAGCTGCGCCGCCGTCACGACTTCGTGCGAATCGGCCGCGCGGGTCAGCGCGCGCGCCAGGTCGAAGTGCGCCAGGCCGGCGACGTCGTACAGGTTGAGCGAGTCGTAGTTGCCCTGCGCGATGTAGCCCTTCGCCCAGCGCGCGGCCTGGGACAGGTAGGCCGACGGTCGTCCTTCGGGCAACCCGGCCGGCAGCGATCCCCTCTCGAGCGCGATGGCGAGCTCGGTGGCGCCCCACTCCATGTCGTCCTGCCAGACGGACTCCGGATAGAAGTCATGCGGCGAAGTCGTCAGGAGTTCGCCGCTGGGCGCGGTGTCGGCCAACGCGTAGACGTGCTCGGCCGCCAGCAGGCAGCGGCCCGCCAGGGCCGGATCGCTGGCGTGGAAGACCTGGAAGCACAACGCGAAGTCCGCGGCCAGGCGCCCGGCGAGGTTCGGACTGATGCGGGAGCCCGCCGGGCCGGCCACGAACACGGGGCGATGTCGGATGTACTGCAGCTGCGACTGCGAGACGCCGGCGAAGCCAGGCGCGGATCCGGGCGTCGCGTCGTCGTCTGCCTGCGGCAGGCGCCAGAAATCGTGGTCGCTGAGGATGTCGTTGGTGGTGAAGTCGATGCCCACGCCCACCTGGTAGTGCAGCGTGCGCGACGAGTCGTCCCACATCTTCAGCAGCCATCTCACGCCGAACTCCGCTTCGCGCGTGAAGTCGGAGGTCGCGGAGCCGGCGCCCATCTGGTCGGGGAAGTCGCGGATGCCCGTCAGCATGACGCCGACGGTGTACGAATGGGTCTCGACGAACTTGAGGTAGTCGCCGGCGTCGAACCATCCGCCGCTGGCATCGATGCGGCGACCGGTGGGCGACAAGTCCGCCGTGTACGAGTCGTTGCCGTCGTCCCGCGGCGTCCGGTAGACCGCCGCACTCGTGTCGTTCAGGTGGGCTGGAGCGCTCCGCAACGCGTTGGCGATGAAGTCCGGTCCGTCGCGCGAGGTCTGGTAGTAGCTCAAGGTGTTGGCAAGCGACTTCGCATACAGCGCATGCGCCGGGGCGATCCGGAACGGCGCGGACGCGGCGCTCGCCGATCCGCTCAGCTCGACGGTGTAGGTGCCGGACCCGTACACGGTGAAGTCGAGGGGATGGACCACGTAGCGCCCCCACTTGCCGCTGCTGGAACCGACATGGCCACACGCCACGACCGCGCCGGCGGCGTCGCGCACGGCATAGGTCTCGTCCACCAGGGGCGACGTCGTCATGACGTAGGCGCGGGCGGCTTCACCCGACTCGTAGCCCACCTGGTTGATGCGCACGTAGGTCGCGGCCTGCGTGCTGTCGGCGAGGCCCGCGGCCAGCACGAGGAGGCTGGCCAGGGGGCGCAGGATCGCAGCGGCGTGGATCGTCATCTTGTCGTCCTTTCGGATGGGTGGGTGCCCGCCGGGCAGGGGAGCCAGAGGGCTTGTGGCGATGCCGTGAAGACCCTGTATCTTTCTTAAATCAATTTGACTACTATCTTCAGAAGGACGCGATCAGGGTAACCACCCCCAGCGCGACAGCGCCATGGCCCTGCGCCCGGCAAGCCACACCCCGTCATGTACTCCGCGGAAATCCTGGCGAACGACGATGCGTCGACCGGCTCGAGACAAGACGCCGCCGACGCGACCTCGCGCGGGCGCGCCCGCCGCCATCGACATCGATCGACCCCTGTGCATCAGGCCGATGCGCGTTCCGATCGATTCCCGCGGCCGCCGCGAACGTGTCGCGAAGCTGTCGGGGATGCGGGCACGCTAAGGGAATGCCAGGCCGCATCGCGCCCTACCCGATCGATACCATGAGGACGCGATCAACGATCGCTTGCCGTGACCCTTGTGCCCAATTGCATCGCGATGGAACGCTGCGCCTCCGTGCTCCTGGTGGAAGATGACGCGCCCCTGGCCCGGTTGGTGGCGCAGTACCTGGCGGGTCACGACATGCGCGTCGAGATCGTGCATCGCGGCGACGACGCTGTCCGCGCGATCCGCGACGAGCCGCCGCACGTGGTGATCCTCGACGTCGGCCTGCCCGATCGTGACGGCTTCTCCGTCTGCCGCGAGATCCGGCCCTGGTTCGACGGCCCGATCGTCATGCTGACGGCGCGCGACGAGGATATCGACCAGATCGTCGGCCTCGAGCTCGGCGCCGACGACTACCTTGTCAAGCCGGTGCAGCCGCGGCTCCTGCTGGCCCGGCTGCGCGCGCTGTTGCGCCGGGCTGCGGCTCCGGTGGCGCGCGCCCCGGGTCGGGACTGCCGCATCGACATGGGCCGCTTCTCGATCCACAACGACACCCGTGCGGCGCTGCTCGAAGGCGCGCCGCTGGAGCTGACCAGCGCGGAGTTCGACCTGCTGTGGCTCCTGGCCAGCCATGCGGGGACGATCCTGTCGCGCGACGACCTGGTCGGCCAGCTGCGCGGCATCAGCTACGACGGCCTCGATCGCTCGATCGATTCGCGCGTCTCGCGCCTGCGCCGCAAGCTGGGCGACACGCCGACCTCGCCGGTGCGCATCCGCACGGTGCGCGGCAAGGGATACCTCTTCAGCCGCGTCGACGCATGAGCCAGTCCGCGGTCCGCCGCCGCAGCCCCTGGCCGGTCCGCGTGGCGCTCGTGCTGGTCGGCGGCCTGGGGTGCTGGTGGCTCGTCGGCTTCGCGTTGACCAGCATCTACGACGAGGGCCGGAGCCAGACCGACGACCAGTACCTCGCGCTGATGCGCGGCCCCGCCGTCCTCATCGAAGCCGAGTTGCAGCGCACGCCGAGGACGCAGTGGCCCGCGCTGCTCGCGCGCATGAAGCAGGACTTCGACTACGACGTCAGCGTCAAGCCGATCGACAGCGTCAAGTTCATGCCGGCCGAGCGCTTGCGGGTCCTGCACGGCGACATCGCCCGCGGCGACGAGGACCAGGTCGACACCGTGCACTACCGCATCGCCGGCACGGATCAGGTCATCGCGATGGGCCCGATCTGGGCGACGCCGGTGAAGTCGGACTACCTCAACTTCATGTCGGTGCGCCTGCTGGGGACGCTGACGCTGCTCGTGCTGCTCGCCTTCCCGCTGCTGGCAGTCTGGGTCTGGCTCGCACCGGTGCGACGCGACGTGCGCGCGCTCGACGCGAGCCTCGCGGACCTGGCCGGCGGCGAGGCGGCCGGACGCCTCGCTCCCGTGGAGTCGCGCCTGATGGCGCCGCTGGCCGCGGGCGTGGCACGCATGGCCGCGTGCTGGCGCGCACTGATGGACAGCCAGCGCGAACTGTCGCGCGCGGTGTCGCACGAACTGCGCACGCCGGTGGCGAGGCTGCGCTTTGGCCTGGCGCTCCTCGACGAGCAGGCGCGGCTGGGCAACGAACGCGTCCTCGACTCGATGGAGCAGAGCTTGACCGATCTCGAGGACCTCGTCGAATGCAGCCTCACGTACGCGCGCTACACGCAGGCGCGACCCCTGCTCGACCTGCATGAACGCGAACTGCTTGCATGGGTGCGCGACGAGCTCGCGCCGCTGGCCTCGGCGGCGCAGGCGCGAGGAGGGCCGTCGCTTCGCGTCGGCGTCTCGCCTGACGAGGACGACGCGCCACTCGAGGTCATGTTCGATCCGTCGCACATGAAGTTCGCCCTGCGCAACCTGGTCGCCAACGCCCTGCGCTTCGCGGCGTCGACCGTCCAGGTGACGGTGTCGCGCGAACGCAGGGTTGGCGAAATGCTCGCCTGCATCGATGTCGATGACGACGGCCAGGGCGTGTCCGAAGCCGACCGGGCGCGCATCTTCGAGCCCTTCGTGCGTGGTCGCCAGCCCGCCGGCGGGACAGGCGAAGGGCACGGCCTGGGCCTGTCGATCGCGTCGCGCATCGTCGAGTGGCACGGCGGCCGCATCGAGCTCACGCACTCGCCGCTCGGCGGAGCGCGCTTCCGCACGTGCTGGCCGCTCGGGCCGCGCGTGCAGGACGGCGTCGCCGCGCCGCAGGCTGACAAGAACTGACACAGACGGGGACGAATCCAACACAGACACGCCGCCCTCGTGCCCATAGCCTTGCTGACGGATCATCGGCGCGCCACGCGCCGGTGCCCTTCCGACACATCATCGCTGGAGACCGCTCTTGAACACATCACGCCCGACCACGAGACTCTGCGTCCTGACCGCCTGCCTGCTGGCCGCCGGACTCCTGACCGCTTGCGGCGGCGGCGACGCCAACGACGACGCGACCGCGCAGCCGCAGGAGACGGCCGCGGGCGGCCGCGCCACCATCCTGGCGACGACGAACGCCACGGCCTCGGGCACGACCGTCGCACCGTACTTCGCGACGTGGGCGTTCAACGACCACAGCTACAACACCTGGAGCCTGATGGACGCCAGGAGCAAGACCGGCCTGAAGGCCGCGACGCTCGCGTTCGTCGTGTCGGGCGGCGGTTGCAACCTGGACAGCGGCGGCACGACCATCGACGTCGACATGAAGTCCGACATCGCCGCGTTCCAGGCGGCGGGCGGCAAGGTCATCGTGTCGTTCGGCGGCGCGGACGGCACCTACCTCGAAGCCAAGTGCAGCGCGTCGCAGATGAGCACGCTGATCGACGGACTGATCCAGCGCCATGCGCTGCGCGATCTCGACTTCGACGTCGAAGGCAGCCAGGTCGGCAAGTCATCGCTCAACAGCGTCCGCAGTGCCGCCATCAAGACGCTGCAGACGAAGTACCCGGACCTCAACGTCTCGTTCACGCTGGCGGTGATGCCCGACACCGGGCTCGACCCGACCGGCATCGCCGTGCTCAAGAGTGCCGTCGCCGCGGGCGTGAAGGTCAAGGTCGTCAACGTGATGGCGATGGACTACGGCTACAACGGCGACATGGGCCAGTTCGCGATCGACGCCGTGCGGGCCACCGCGCAGCAGCTCGCCAACGTGTTCCCGGGCAAGAGCAACGCGCAGCTGGTCGCCATGGTGGGCATCACGCCGATGATCGGGCACAACGACGATTCGGGCGTCTTCACGCTGGCGCATGCCGCCGAGGTCGTCAGCTTCGCGCAGGCCAATGCGACGCCGCTGCTCGCCTTCTGGGACCTGCAGCGCGACGCCACCGGCGCGTCGGGCGACCAGGGCTCCGGCTCGAACACCGCCAACTTCCAGTTCATCAAGGAATTCGACAAGGCCGCCTCCGCCGCGCCGGCGCCAGCACCGTCGCCTTCGCCTTCGCCTGCACCCGCGCCGTCGTGCAGCAACGCCGTGACATGGGTCGACGGCGTGGACTATCCGAAGGGCACGATCGTCAAGTTCACGAACGGCAAGTACTACCTGGAGGTCAACAACGGCACCAACGGCAGCGACGGCACGGACCCGACCATCAGCACCTGGTACTGGCAGCCCGCCACCTGCAGCGCGCCGGCGCCCGCGCCGACCCCGGCTCCCGCGCCGTCGCCGACCTGCAGCAAGGCCGTCACGTGGGTCGACGGCAAGAACTATCCGAAGGGCACGGTCGTCAAGTACACGAACGGCAAGTACTACCTGGAGGTCAACAACGGCACCAACGGCAGCGACGGCACCGACCCGACCATCAGCACGTGGTATTGGCAGCCGACCAGCTGCAGCTGACACGGCCGAAGCGGCGGCGTTCTGCCGCCGCGGGCGGGCTGGTCGCGCAGCGTCGCTTTCGCTCGGAGTCGCAGGACGCCCCATACCGAGAACAGGGGAGGGCGCTGCGACTGGGCGCCATTCAGGCCGCTTTTTATTTTTCAACTTAATATAATCAATTTGAGTTAACAGCCAAATTGACGATTTGCCAGGCCGACGCGTCGTCCCTTGACGGCCAGGCACGGATCCCGGCAACGCCCGGGTTCCCTTTTTCTGCGGTGCGCTCTTCGATGTCCTTGCCAGATGAAAGGAAGAGGTGATGGGCCAGCGATACCAACCGGTGTTCGGCGGCCGCCGTGCGACGACGGCTCGACCCGGCCCGTTCCGCAGGACGGCCATCGCGGCCGTGGCGGTGGCGGCGCTGGCGGCGGCCGCCTTCGTCGTCGCGCGTCGCCCCGACCAGACGCCGCCGCGCCTGCCCGATCCGCCACGCGCGTTCCTCGGCTTCGATCCGTCCCACGAGGCCGACCCGCCGGGCGCCGCGCCCGCCGCGCCGGTCGCGACCCATCGGCGCTCATCGCGAGCCCGGGACGCCGGGACGATCTGCGGCCTCGGGCCGATGCCTGCCCCCGTGGACGGCCAGGAGGGCAGCAGCATCCCGCCGTCGCAGCACGTCGACGCGAGCCGCCGCCTGGAAAGCGCGCTCGTCAACGCGGCCGATCCGCGGGCGCGCGCCGCCGGGCGACTCCTGCGGCTGGACGCGTTGCGCGATGACGCCTCGGACGCGGCCGACGCAACGGCCATGCAGACGGTGGCCGAGCTGGCGGCCGACGCGGCGCAGTCGGCGGACCCGGCGGTCTATGCCGCGGCGATGGCCGCCTGCGCGCGCAAGGCCGGCGAAGCGCCCGCGGCCTGCGGCGCGTTGAACGCCAACCGGTGGAGCAGCCTGGAGCCCACCAACGCCGCCCCCTGGCTGCGCCTGGCACAGGAGGCCCGCGCCGCAGGGGACGGCGCCGCGCTCGCGGCCGACGTCTACCAGGCCTCGATCGCTCGACGCATCGACTGGCACGACGCCGATCTCGCGCTGGCCGCGTTCCAGGCCATCCCGTCCGACGCCTCGCCGCTCGCGCGCACCCTGGACGCGCACGACATCGCGCGCGCCAGCGACGGCTGGGCGTGGCCGGCCTATGGCGGGCTCGTGGATTTCTGCGCCCAGGGCGCGGACGCCAATCGCGACCAGACCTGCGAGGCCGTGGCGTCGATGCTTCTTCGCCCCGAGGCCCGTGCCGCCGAATCGCGGCTCGGTGCGCGCCTCGGCCACACCCTCGGCTGGCCGGCGTCCCGGCTCGAGGCGCTGCGCCTCCAGCGCGATGCACTCGCGCAGGCGCAGGAGTCGGCCCCCTCGGACGAACAGGCCTGGGACTGCGCGTCCGCGGATCGCCTGCAAGCCCGGATCCTGCGCCGCCAGCGCCTGGGCGAGACCGGCGCGCTGCGGCTGCAGCTCGCCGAAGCGGGCATGGACATCGACGCCGAGGTCGCCCGCCTGCGCGCCTCACGCGCGGGCCGCGTCGCGCGCGTGGAGGCCGCGGGCGACGCGACACCTTGATCGAGCGTCGCCGGCAGGCCCACCGGCGACGCCACGCACACGGGCCAGATCGACATCCGTCCGTCAAGGGACACCTACCAACCATTCGAGGAAACCGCAAATGAACACGCTCCGCACGGCGACGATCGCCTCCGCCCTTGTTGCCGCCAGCCTGCTGCCTGCCGCGTCGTTCGCGGCCAGCCAGACGATCAAGCACGTCTACATCACCTGGTATGGCTTCAACGACAACTCGTGCAACGTCGAGAACCAGCACAACTGCAACACGATCGCGTACCCCAAGAGCGACGGCTACCCGACCAAGCACAACATCGCCACCGAAGGCAAGGGCACCTATTCCGACCCGGTGACCTTCGCGACCGCCGCCAACGACTCCGGCGGCAATGCCGAATTCAAGCCGGGCACGATCATCTACGTTCCCCTCGTGCGCAAGTACTTCGTCATGGAGGACCAGTGTGCGGAGTGCATCACCGACTGGAAGAAGCACCACTACCACACCGACCTGTGGATGGGCCCCTCCTTCGAGCAGAACGCCGGCCCGCTCAACGCGTGCGAGGACAAGCTGACCCAGGGCGACTCGGGCTCGTCGGGCACCGGCACGATCATCGTCAATCCGGCCAGCAACCTGCCCGTGGACACGACGCCGCTCTACAAGAACGGCAAGTGCACCACCCACATCTACAGCAACTGAGGCCGGAGCGCCCGAATGCACGCCGTCGCAGCGGCGGCGTGCGGTCCCTGGCGCGGACAAGCGCGTCGTCAAGGAGTGCCTTCCTTCAAGGCTGGATGGATGAAGGCCATGCACACTTGTGCCGTGACCTTTGCCTATGATTGGGAACGCTTGCCTCGACCTCCCACGATGATGCAACTGACACGCCGCGCGATCCTTTCCCTCCTCGCCGTTCCGTTGGCCCATGCCTGCCTGGCCGCCTCGCCCCATGCTGCGGCGCCACCCAGGGCCATCACGTCGCGCGGGCCGCTGGATGCAGAAGAGCTGAACAACATCAGCGTGTTCAAGAGCGTGTCGCCCTCGGTCGTCAACATCACTGCGCTCGGCCTGGAGCGCGACTTCTTCTCGCTCAACGTCCAGCAGGTTCCCCAGGGCACAGGCACCGGCTTCGTGTGGGATACGCAGGGCCACATCGTCACCAACTTCCACGTGATCCAGGAAGCCGCCGCCGCGCGCGTGACGCTGGCCGACCATACAAGCTACCGCGCGGAACTGGTCGGCGTGTTCCCCGATCGCGACATCGCGGTGCTGAAGATCGGCGCACCTGCATCCAAGCTGCGTCCCGTGTCACTTGGCACGAGTCGTGACCTGCAGGTGGGCCAGAAGGTCTACGCCATCGGCAACCCTTTCGGGCTGGACCAAACGCTGACCACAGGCATCGTCAGCGCGCTGGATCGGGAGATCGAATCGGTGACCCACCGCACCATCAAGGGCGCGATCCAGACCGACGCAGCCATCAATCCCGGCAATTCCGGCGGGCCGTTGCTCGACTCGGCGGGGCGCTTGATCGGCGTCAACACCGCCATCTTCAGCCCTTCGGGCGCGAGCGCCGGGATCGGTTTCGCGATTCCCGTGGATGAGGTCAACCGCATCGTGCCACGCCTTGTCCGCGACGGCCGCATGGTGCGGCCGTCCCTGGGCTTGACTGGCGCGCCGCCCGAACTCAACCGCGCGCTCGGCCTGCCCAAAGGAGTGGCGGTGGTGCGGGTGCAGCGCGGCGGGCCCGCGGCCCGCGCCGGGCTCAAGCCCTTTACCCGCGGAGAGAACGGCGGCATCGTCGACGGCGACGTGATCACCGCCATCGACGGCGATCCTGTCGAAACGCTCGACGACATGCTCGGCGCGCTGGAGCGCCTGCAGCCAGGAGACACCTGCACCGTCACCATCTGGAGAAGCGGCGCGACTCGAAGGCTGGCCATGAAGCTGGCAGAGTCGGAAGACTGAGCGACATTGCGATCCGTCCGGCCGCAAACGGGCAGCAGGCGGCGGCTCAGAAGTCGTACACGTGCTCGACCCGCAGTGCGGGTTGGCGGTCGACATCGCGCAGCAGCGCGCCGAGTTGCGTGATCGGCAGGGCGAGGACGCTTCGCTTGCGGTCCGGGACGGTGAGGATGGGTTGCTCGAACAGTACGCGGGCGCGCGGCGCGGGGCGCCAGTGGATCGGGACGAGCAGGCTCACCAGGATCTCGCTGTCGTTGCCGGCGATCTCGCGAAAGTCGACGTGGTTGTCGGCGAGCCAGCGTGAATACGTGGTGAAGCCCTCGTAGCGCGGGATCGTGGCGAGCGTCTCGCGGCCGGTGGATTGCAGGACGACGAGGTCGGGGTGGGTGGCGGGATCGTGCGGCGGCGGCGACGTCAGCACCACCGCGGTCACCGGCTTGGGGGCCTCGTAGATCGAGTGCGTGGCCAGCTTGATGAGCTGGCCGTAGCCGCTCTTGGCCAGCAGCTCGGTGGTCAGCAGGAAACGGCGCTCCCAGCGGCGCACGAGGTTGGGGCCGTGCGCGGGCACGTCCGACCACAGCGTCCTGAGCTCGGCGCCGAAGTCGAACAGGTACCACGGGTCGACCCGGATGAAGTCGACGTAGCGCTGCGCGTAGGCCGCGGCGAAGCGCTCCTCGGGCACCTGCTCGTGACCTGTCACCGTGGCCTCGGCGAGCCGGCCGATCGTATGCTCGTAGACGCCCTTGAGCGAGTACTCGACGGTCGTGCTGGTGCCGATGACGCAGATCATCAGGTGATAGCCGCCGTTGAACGGGAAGCGCGAGACCTCGTGCGAGACGGCGCCGTAGGCCTGCCAGAACTGGCCGATGTGCGCGAACAGCGGGAACGCGCTGACGCGCTCCCCCCCGGCCAGGTAGTGCGCGTATTCGGCCGGGCTGTGCACCAGGAACCATTCCGGGAAGGTCAGGAAGGTCTGGTCGGGCGGACGGCGGTGCTCCGGCGGCGCGGTGAGCGGGCTCGACGCGGCGGCCACCGGCGCGACGCCGGCGCTCGGCTCGGTGGCCAGCTTGAGATCGGCCGCGCTCGCACCCAGGCACGTGCCCGCGAGCGCGCACGCCCCCACGAGCGCACGCACGCGTGACGCGAGCGCGCGCGCCGCTGCCCCCGCGTGCGTCACGCCGACACCGCCTTCGCGGCCGCGCGGCTGCCGGCCATGCCGTCGGCGCGGCGCACGAAGCACAGCAGCGTGTTGTCGGTCGGGTCGTTGTCCTGCAGGACGCGGTGGCCCGAGTCGTCGAAGCCCGCCTCGTCCAGGCGCTGCACCCAGGTGGTCACGGGCTCGAACAGGCGCAGCTCGGCGGCGTTGGTCTCCCAGGTCTCGGACAGGCCCGCATTGAAGACGGTGTGTGCGAGCGAGACGATGGCGCGCAGGTTCTCGTCGCGCACGTCGTGGTCGCGCACGATGAAGACGCCGCCCGGCCGCAGCACGCGCCTGATCGACGCGAGGAACGGCCCGAGCTTGTCCACCGTCATGTGGTGCAGGCCGATGTAGCAGCCGACGAAGTCCAGGCTCTGGTCGGGGATGGCCTCGGGCAGCGGCGCGTAGTCGTCCAGCGGCAATTGCGCGCCCAGCTTCGCGAGCTGGCCGCGCTCCATGACGTCGGGTGGCGAGAACGACTGCGGCCGCTCGTCGACGAACCATCTCGGCCCCTTGATCTGCAGCGCCGACGCCAGGCCGCGGAAGTAGCGGCCCTTCGAGCCGATCTCGGCGTAGCCCGTGAACTGCCGGCGCGGGCCCAGCACCTGCAGCGTCTGGCGCGTCATCTCCTGCTTCTGCCTGATGAGCGAGGGCAGGGCGTGCGTGAGGTCGGCCAGCAGCGGCTTGACGGTGCCGAACTCGCGCTGCACGTGGCGGTACACGCTCTCCTCGTCGCGATGCAGCTGGCAGGCCTGGCGGATCAGGTGGTGCAGCCGATCCTCCGGCACCGTGCGGAACACGGCCTGCAGGAAGCGGTAGAAGTCGTCGGACAGGTGCACGTCGCCGAACACCCGGTGGAACTCGCTGGTGAAGCGCGGCGCCGGTGCGGGCTGTGCGCGCTCCAGCCAGGCGCGGTAGTACTTGTCCCACAGCGAGTTGGTGAAGCGGAAGTGCGGGTCCATCTCCCACTTGAACGCGAAGAAGTCGGCGGCCTGCGGATAGGCGCGGTGGAACTGCTCGATCGTGGCGTGCGGCTGGTAGGGCAGGTAGTAGCTGCCGCCCACCGACGTGACGGCGTCGATCAGCTCGCGCGTCCACACGCCGACGCGGTTGCGCGCGTTCTCGCGCGTGCGCTGCTTGTGGTACAGCACGAACGCGAAGGTCTCGACCGGCGCCCAGGCGAGCGCGGTGTGCTCGTCAGGCATCGCGTGGCGGATGGACACGTTGATCGCGTTGACGCGGTGGCGCTGCAGGATCGCGGCCATCAGCGGCACGAACGCCTCCAGCTTCTCGACCGGCACGAAGTATTCCTGCAGCACGTAGGTGCGGTGCTCGCGCGCCGGCGGCTCGAGCTCGGCGACGTCGTAGCCGGCCTCGTAGTTGCGCCAATGCACCGCCTTGCGCAGGTACAGTAGCGGGTCGATGAGGCGTTCGCGGCGTTCCTTGCCGAACGGCGTCTCGGAGATGGCCCACATGAAGTACTGGTGCAGCGGGTAGGACTTGCGCAGCGGCTGCAGGCGCGTGGCCGTGGTGGCCGGCTCGTCGGTCTCGACCCAGGTCACCGAGCGCAGCGTCGTGAAGTGCGGCGCGTAGAGGTCGGCGTTGTGGAACACCGCCTTGGGGTTGTTGCGCACCGTGTTCTTGAAGTGCGCCCAGTACTCGGACAGCGGCATCACCGCATGCGTGCGCTTGACGCGCCTGTTCTCCGCCAGGTCGAGCTCGACCTCGCAGACCACGCCGAGCGCGCCATAGCCGCCGATCGCGCCGAAGAATATCTCGGGGTGGCGCTAGCGGTCGCAGTCCACCACGCTGCCGTCGTGCAGCACGATGCGCAGGTTGCGCACCGACAGCACCAGCGGCCCCAGCCCGACGTAGCGGCCGTGGCAGTTCACGCTCAGCGCGCCGCCGACCGTGAAGTTGGCGTAGGTCTGCATGATCTTGACCGACAGGTCATGCGGGTCGATGAATTTCTGGATGTCGCACCAGCGCGTGCCGGCCTGCACGCGGATCGTGCGCTCGCCCGGCGAGAACGACAGGATGCGGTTCATCGAGCGCATGTCGAAGTGCAGGCTGCCGGGGCTGGCCGTCTGCCCGCCCATGCTGAAGCGGCCGCCGCCGATCGACACGGGCCCGCTGGTGCGGCGCAGCGCCTCCTGCACCTCCTCCACCGAGGTCGGCGCGACGATGGCCATCACGCGCACCGGGTTGATCTGCGTGACGTCGTTGACGATGTGGTGGTCGATGGTGTTCGTCATACGGTGCGGTAGTCGAGGACGATGCCGGGACGCGCGCCGAAACGGGCGGCGGCGTCGCGCGGGCCGAGGAAGGCGCAGTCGACGATCAGCGCCAGCGCGCCGAGCACGGGCACGGCGGCCAGCAGCAGCCACCAGGCGGAGCGGCCGCGGTCATGCAGGCGGCGGCCCCAGGTGGAGACGAGGAACAGGGTGGTGAGCGCGGCGGCGACGAGCCCCGCGGCCGGCCCGACCTGCGAGTCGGCGCCGATGCATGCGAACAGGCAGATCGGCAGCACCAGCGCGTTGCGCAGCCAGAAGCCGCGGCGGCCCAGGCGGCCCGCGGTCGACAACTCGTTCCAGGCGTTCATCCGCTCCCCCTTTTGGCGTTCGATTCTCATGCAGCATCGAACGCCGGGGAGCAGGTCTTACCCGGGTCGCTGGTCCGTCGAGGGCTTCTGCCAGAGGTTGATGCCGCCCTCGACCGCGTGCTGGTCGATCGCGATCAGTTCGTCCGGCGAGAAATCGAGGCGCTTCATGGCGCCGGCGAGGTCGACGATCTGGTCGGCGTGGCTGGCGCCGATCAGGGCGGAGGTCACGCGCGGGTCGCGCAGCACCCAGGCGGTGGCCATCTGCGCCAGGGTCTGGCCGCGGCCGCGCGCGATCTCGTTGAGCGCCCGCACGTGCTCCAGGTTCTGCGCGTTCAGGTGCTCGGGCTTGAGCGAGCCGCCGCCCTCGCGCCGGATGCGCGAGTTCTCGGGTACCCCGCTCAGGTATTTGTCGGTGAGCAGGCCCTGCGCCAGCGCGCTGAACGCGATGCAGCCGGCGCCGGTGTCGTCCAGCGCGTCGAGCAGGTCGTCCTCGATCCAGCGGTTGAGCATGCTGTACGACGGCTGGTGGATCAGCAGCGGCACGCCCATCGATTTCAGGATCGCCGCCGCCTCGCGCGTCTTGCCGGCGGAGTAGCTGCTGATGCCCACGTACAGCGCCTTGCCCTGCTGCACGGCGCTGGCGAGCGCGCCCATCGTCTCCTCCAGCGGGGTGTCGGGGTCGAAGCGGTGCGAGTAGAAG
>DATCRO010000339.1:0-5788 GCA_036569025.1 Burkholderiaceae bacterium | reverse complement strand
CGTCCACGCGGCGGAACTGGCCTGCGTGCTGTGCCTGGCGTTCGGCTTCGCGAGCCTGGCCGCCCGCATCGGGCCGCGCCGGCCCGCCGTGCTGGGCGCCTGCGTCGCGTACGTGGCCGGTTGCCTGGCGATGGTGGGCGCGGCCATCACCGACGGCTTCGTCACCGGCGACGTCGCCCGCTACTACCTGCAGGCCGGCCACAGCGCCGACACCGGGCGCGAGATGATCCACCTGTGCTACGTCGTGGTGCAGGACCTCGCCGCGGCGTCATGGTTCTTCCAGTCGGCGGGCGTGCTGGCGATGGCGCTCGCGCTGCTGCGCGGACGCGGCCTGCAGCGCGCCGTCGGTGTCCTGGGCCTGGGTACCGGCGCCCTGCCGCCGCTCGCGATCGTCCTCGCCTGGCCGACGATGGACACCGCCGTCGTCGTGGGCGTCCTGTGCGCGCAGGCCGCCTGGAACGCGGCCGCCGCGACGCTGCTGCTGCGCCGCCCGGCGCCGGGCCTGCCCGCGCCGGCGCCGCGACTGGAGCCGCGGCCGGCCTGACCCGACGGCCGGCTCCGATACCATGCGGCGTATCGGCCGGCCCATTCCAGGAGAGCAGATGTTCGACCACGTCGTATTCGGAGTCCGCGATTACGCGGCGAGCAAGGCGTTCTATCTGGCCGCCTTCGCGCCCATCGGCATGAAGATCGTCCAGGAGAACTCGCTGGGCGTCGAGATGAGCGCCGACGACCGGTGCTCGCTGTGCCTGTTCCAGACCGACGAGAAGCCCGCGCACCTGCACCTGGCGCTGCGCGCCGCGAACCGCCAGCAGGTCGACGCGTTCCACCGCGCGGCGCTCGAGGCCGGTGGCCGCGACAACGGCGGCCCCGGCCTGCGCCCGAAGTACAGCGCGAACTACTACGCGGCCTTCGTCATCGATCCGGACGGGCACAACGTCGAACTGGTGTGCCACGAGCCGCAGGGCTGAGCCCCGGCGGCGTCACCCGCGCGGCACCCAGCACTGGATGCGCGTGTCCGGCGACAGGTGGCCCCAGCGCCGCTCGTAGTCGGCCAGGTTGCGGCAGATCTGCGGCGGATCCTTCATCGACATGTCGTACATCAGGCGGTACGAGGCCTCGGTCTCGCCGGGCACGGTGAACTTCAGCACGTAGGCCCCGGGCAGGCCGCCGCCCTGCGGCAGCGCCGCGAATTCGGCGGGCAGCTCGCGCACGCACTGCGAGAACTTCGGGTTGGACGGCGGATTCGGATAGCGCATCTGGCCGCGCGCGCACTGGCCGGCGTCGCCGTTCTCGTACGCACGGACGATCACCGTGCGCCGGTCGTTCGGCTTGTTCGGGTTCGCCTTGAAGTCGACGACGAGGTAGATGGGCGACGGGGCGGCGACGGCGGGCACGGCCGCCACGGCGGCCGCGAGCGCCGCGGCCAGCGCGGGCGCGATCAAGGGGCGGGTCATCCCTCGAGTCTAGGCGATGAACGCACATGGCATGTCCGGGAACGACCCGCAGCTTGCGTCCTGCTTGCGGCGCCCACCCGCAAGGGGGATGGCAGCGCGCGCCGGCTCGCCACAATCGACGGGACTCGTCATGCCTCCTGGCCGCGCCATGCCCGCTCGCTCGCCCGTCCGCTTCCTCGCCGCCGCCCTCGCGCTCGCGTGCTGCGGCGTCGCGCGCCCCGGGCCCGCGCCCAAACCCGCGCCGGCCGACATCGCCGCCTTCGAGAAGGCCCTGCCCACGCCGGGCCGCGACCGCGTCTTCCTCGAGCTGGCGCCGGACCTGGAGGCCCGCCTGGCGATCGATCCCGCCGTCGTGCGCGCGGTCGACCCCGGCGTCGCCTGCGACCCGGACGCCTTTTCGCTGAGCATGTCCGAGGGCAACCTCGGCCTCGCCGGCCACGTGCAGACCACCTGCTCGCCCGACCACCACAGCCAGAGCCTGCTCAAGCTGGCCGACGGCAGCGCGTGGATCACCGTGTGCGGCGCGGCCACCGGCACGCAGGCGAAGGCCTGGCTCGACGTCCAGGTCGGCGACCGGTCGTTGCACGCCTCCGCGCAGGCACCCGCGGCGAAGCTGCGGCCCGCGCACGACTGCAGCGGGTGGACGAAGGTCTCGCGCTGAGGCGGGCGCGGCGTCAGGCCGCGTCGACCAGCGCCACCGCCGGCGGCGCCAGCTCCAGCCGCGCGACCACCGAGTCGCCCTCGGCCTCGATCGCCATCTTCGCGCCCTTGCGCGGCAGCAGCGAGCGCACCAGGCCCAGGCCCGAGACGCCTGCCGGGATGCCGGCCAGCGAGAAGCCCGCCTTCAGCCGGCCCTGGTTGGCGATGACGATCATCACCGTCGTCTCGCCGCACACGATGCGGCAGCGGATGTCGGTGGCCGGCTCGCCGGCGGCCGGCGCGCTGTGCTTGATGGCGTTGGTGAACAGCTCGTTGACGGTCAGCGCGATCGGGATCGAGTCGGCCTCGGTCAGCGCGAAGCGGTGCAGCAACTCGGGACCGCTGACCTCCACGGTGATGTGGCGCCCGAACATGCGTTGCACCGAGGTGGCGATCGCCTCGACGACGCCGCGCACGCGCATCGGCCCGGTCACGCCCACCTGCAGGCCGTGCACCTGCGCGATGGCGTGCACCTGGCTCACGGCCTCGGCGATGGCGCCGGCGGCCTCGGGGTGGCGTGACGCGCTCTGCTGCAGCAGGCCCGCGACGCCCTGCAGGTTGTTCTTGATGCGGTGGTGCACTTCCTTGATCAGCATCTCGCGCTGCGCGATGGCGGCGGCCAGGCGCGCCTCGTCGGCGGCGCGCTGGGCGGTGACGTCGGAGGCCACCATCAGCAGCTGGTCGGGCGCGTCGGCGGCCGAGCGCAGCGAGACGATGCGGATGTCCCATACGCGCTGCACGCCGCCGCCCGGCTCGCCCTCGTCGGCGCTGCGGCGCAGCTCGCGCTGCACGCTGCCGGGCGCGGCGAGCGCGCGGTGCAGGTCGGCCGCGAGCTTGGCGCCCTCGGGCCCGGGCAGCCACTGCGACGGCACGCGGCCCAGGATCTCCTTCATCGGCCGGCCGGCGAACGTGGCCGCCATCTGGTTCAGCTGCACCACCTGCTGGCTGACCGCGTCGAACAGCGCGATGGCCAGCGGCGCGGTCTCGATGATGCGCTGCAGGCTCGCGCGCGCCTGCACGATGCTGACCTCGGCCTGGCGGCGGCGCTCGATGTCCAGCAGCGCGTACGTGAGCTGGCGGTGCGCGGTGTCCTGGCCGGTGGCCACGACGTTGCCGACCACCCAGAAGTGGCGCCCGTCGCGCGCGCGCAGCCGGCATTCGAAGGTCTCGGCCAGGCCCTCCTCCAGCGTCTCGAGGTAGTCGGTGCGCCGCAGCGGGTGGTCGAGCTCGTCGCCCGCCACCACGGAGATGGGCGCGCCGATGAAGTCGGCCAGCTCGCCCCCGAACATGCGCCGCGCCGAGCGGTTCATCCACTCGATGCCGGTGTCGCCGACGGTGACGATGCCCACCAGCACCGAGTCGAGGATGGCGCGCGTGCGGTCGGCCTGCTGCACCAGCGACTCGCGGGCACGCTGGCGGTCGTCGATGTTGACGAACGACAGGATGGTGCCCGCCTGCGGCCGGCCGATGTCCACCGGCCGCTGGCTGACCTGGGCCCAGAACAGCGAGCCGTCGCGCCGCCGCAGCTGGCGTTCGCCGTGCGAGCGGCCGATCGTGGCCATGTCGCGCTTTTCCAGGTGCAGGTAGTGCTGCCAGGCCGTCTCGCTCTCGTACAGGCGCGACATCGGCGAGCCCTTCAAGGCCTCCGGCGTCATGCCCACGAGGTCGGCCATCGCCTGGTTGGCGCGCTCGATCTGGCCGTCGCGCTGGTGCACGATGCCCACGTCCGACAGGTTGAACATCAGCTCGCGCTCGCGCGACAGCGCCTCGAGCTCGCTCTGCTGCGACTTCATGCGCGTCGCGTCCGCCAGCACCACCACCATGCCCACCGCGCCGGGCGTGGTCTCGTGCGTGCGGCGCAGCGCCAGCGTGCACCACACCGCCTGGCGGCGATGCGTGCCCGCGGGCAGCAGCAGCTCGGTCTCCAGCGTGCCGACGTCGCGCACGGCTTCCATCAGCGCGGCGACGGTCTCGGCCGGCACGCCGGCGCTGGCCAGGATCGCGTCGAAGGGCTTGCCCGGCGGGTAGTCGCCGCCGCCCAGCAGCGTCTCGAACCGGTGGTTGCAGCGCACGAGCCCCTCGCCGCGCAGGTAGGCGATGCCGGCCGGGCTGACGTCGAGGATGGTGGCGAGCTCGGACAGCAGGTCCTGGTTGCGGCGGCGCGCGGTCTCCTCCTCGGTGACGTCGACCGTCACCACCGAGAACGCGCCGCGCTGCGGGCCCAGCTCGGCCGGCTCGACGCGCGTCATCAGCCAGCGCCGGCCGCTGTCCTGGTGCCGCACGGCGTAGCGCACCTCGATGCGCGAGCGCGAGCGCAGCGCGGCCTGCAGCCTGTCGTACTCGGCCATCGACTCGGGCTCGACCAGGTCGCGGCCGACGGCCATCAGGCTGCCCTGGCGCCGATTCGGATCGCTGTCGGCGGCGGTGATGCCGTCCGGGCCGCCCGGGCGCGCGCCGCGCTGCACCGAGCCGACCCAGCCGCGCGCGGCGTCCCAGGTGGCGACGCCGATGCCGGCCGTGCCCATCAGGGCCTGGATCTCGACGCGGGCGACATCGCGCTCGTCCTCGAGATGGCGATCCTCCAGCATCGCGATCCAGCGCGTGGCGGCCCCTCCGGCGAGGCGGCTGCCGCCGTTGGCGGCCACGCCGCGCACGCGCATGCGCACGCGCAGCGGCTCGCCGGCGGCGTTGGCGAGCCAGCCGTCCTGCGTGCGGGTGGCCGCGACGGCCGGGAGGTCGGCGGGCCAGCCGAGCAGCAGCTGGAAGTCGGGGGCGGTCTCGCGCAGCTGGCCGGGCAGCGGGCCCAGCATCTGCACCAGGGCGGCGTTGTGGCGCAGCACGTTGCCCGCCTCGTCGAACACAAGCTGCCCCAGCGGCGACATGTCGAACCAGCCCTGCAGTTCGCCGCGCAGCTCCTCGATGGCGGCCGCCGGTCCGCCGCCGTGGCCGGCGGTGGCGCCCAGCGGCTGGCGGGGAAGCACCGGGGGACGCGCTTTGGGAGGCGTGGGCGGGGTCGTGGACATATGCCGCCGGAGTCTACGCGCGACTTCGTGGCACGGGGCTTGGCGCGCCGCAAGGGGTCTGGCCTTTCCTTCGTCCGCGTCGCGATCCCCGACGCACAGATCCGTTCGACGCGGATGAAGGACAGGCCTGACCCCGGCTTCGATCGAAAGCGGGGTCAGGCCTGTCCCCGCATCGCGGCGGTCGTCCCGGCTTGCGGCAGCGGACCGGCGCGACCCGGGGAGAGGCCAGACCCCTCAGCGGCGTGCCGCCGTCGGGCGGGTTAGCCGCAGGCGTAACCCGCCATGTGCTTCGTCAGGGCTTGAGCCGGCAATTGCTCGCCGAGGCCAGCTGCCGGATGCGCTCCATGTCGTCCCCGGCCTTCTTGAGCAACTGGTCCCGCGTGGTCAGCTCGCTGGGCCCTCGCAGCTGGTCGTGGCGGTCGGTGGCCTCCGCATAGTCGCGGTTGAGCTTCTCGCAGTTGTCCTTGGGCGGGGGCGGCGGCGTCCAGTCGGACGTGGTCGACGACGACGATGCGTGCCGCGCATGCTTGCGCCGGATGATGGCGGCGTCGGCCGAATCGCCCGGCAGCACGATGATCGTCGTGGTGGACGGCGGCGGAGGAGGCGGTG
>DATCRO010000338.1:0-29133 GCA_036569025.1 Burkholderiaceae bacterium | reverse complement strand
GCGGATCGGGCGCGTGGTCGCGAGCACCACCAGCCGGTCCGGGTGCGCCTCGACCGCGTAGGCCTGGGCCGCGTAGTGCGCGGTGACCCCGGGCTGCAGCAGCCACTGTCCATCCGTGAATTTCAT
Organism: Burkholderiaceae bacterium; assembly: GCA_036569025.1. Lineage (GTDB taxonomy): Bacteria > Pseudomonadota > Gammaproteobacteria > Burkholderiales > Burkholderiaceae_C > Scleromatobacter. The sequence goes on along the minus strand of DATCRO010000338.1, from coordinate 29,007 downwards.
AGGTCGTCGATCGATGGGGTTGTTCGGTGTTCGTGGCAGTCTAGGTGATTTAACATTAAATCGGAAGAGGTTTCCGACATCGATTCAACGTTGGATGCGGCCATTTCCCGCGCCGGCTTCGTTCGGCGCGTCGGCCGATGTTGGAAGCCGTTCCATTCGCTGCGCAGGCGCGGTGCAGGCCATTCGCGGCGGCTCCGCCCGGGCGTTCCGGGCGATGTAGTGGGCATGATCGGGCATACCGTCGACCGTACCCGCGATGGCGGCGCGCAGCCGCGCGTAGTGGGTGCGCAGCGCCTGTTCGTCGATGCGATCGATGAACGGATCCCACGATCGCGGCTCGACGCCCAGGCCGAACAAAATCGAGATGAACGACGGTTCGGCAAAGCCGTCGCGGTCGACGATCGCCACGCGGCCCGACGAGCGGAACAGCTCGATCTGGTGCTGCAGCGAGTCCGGGATGGGCATCGCCGCGCAGTGGCGCCAGAACGCCGTGTCGTCGCGCGCCGTGAGCTTGTAGTGCATCACGATGAAGTCGCGGATGCTCTCGTACTGCAGCGCGATGCGGCGGTTGTATTCGTCGGCCAGGCGCGGCGCGAAGTCGCGGTCGGGGAAGTTCTCGACCAGGCGGCCGACGCCGTCCATGATCAGTTGCAGGCTGGTGGACTCCAGCGGCTCGACGAACCCGGCGGCCAGCCCGAGGGCCACGCAGTTGCGCACCCACGACTTGCGGCGGCGGCCGGTGGTGAAGCGCAGCGGGCGCGGGTCGCCGAGCGCCGGCGTGTCCAGGCCCTCGAGCAGCGTGCGGGCCGCCTCGTCGTCGCTCGTGAAGCGGCTGCAGTAGACGTGGCCGTTGCCGGTGCGGTGCTGCAGCGGGATGCGCCATTGCCAGCCGGCCGTCTTGGCAGTCGACATCGTGTATGGCGTCAGCGCGCCGGCGCGCGCGCTCGGCACGGCGAGCGCGCTGTCGCAGGGCAGCAGGTCGCTCCAGTCCTCGTAGCCGGCATGCAGCGCGCCCTCGATCAGCAGGCCGCGAAAGCCCGAGCAGTCGATGAACAGGTCGCCGTCGACGAGGCGTCCGTCCGCCAGTTGCAGCGACTCGATGAAGCCGTCGGTGGTCCGCAACCGGACGTCGACGATCGTGCCCTCGATGCGCTGCGCGCCGAGCCGCATCGCGTACTCCCGCAGGTAGGCGGCGTAGAGGGCGGCGTCGAAGTGATACGCGTACGAGTATCCGTTCGCCGCCGACGGCACCTCTCCGCGCGGTGGCGTGAAGCGGTTGGCGCGCGCCATCACGGTGGCGGTGGACCAGTCCTCGTACGACGCCATGCCGCCGGCGCGCGCGAGCCGCAGCCAGTGCATGAACGACGAGCGGTTGTCGATCGACGGCCCGAAGTCCCCGAAGCCGTGGAAGAAGCGGTGGCCGAGGCGGCCCCAGTCGCGGAACTCGATGCCCAGCTTGAAGCTCGCCTGCGTGCGGCGCACGAAGTCGGCCTCGTCGATCCCGAGGCTGCGGTTGTAGGCGCGGATCGGCGGCAGCGTCGCCTCGCCCACGCCGATGGCGCCGATGTCGGGCGATTCGACGAGCACGATCCCGCACGGCGCGCCCGCGCCGCCGCGCAGCATCCGCGCGAGCGGCGCCGCCGCCATCCAGCCCGCCGTCCCGCCCCCGACGATCACGATCTTGCGCAAGGCCTTGTCAGTCATGGCTTCCTTTTCCGATTGCGAAGACCGCCGCCACCACGGCGCGCGATGGCGCTGCGCGCGGGAGCGAACCTTGAGCCCGCGTGCCCGATCCGTCCCTAGGTGTTTCCACGAGCTTTATTTCGTCCATTGGTCAAACTAATATTTTCCGAACCCGTCCCCCGGCCTGCCCCATCGGCTGCCCCAACGACGTGGATGCGTCGTTCATCTTCGGATTGAAGTCTGAATGATTTAAGGTTAAATCGCTTGCGCGAATTCATGAAAATTTAAGGTTAAATCGCTTGGCCTTCCTCGCCGAACTCCCCCGCCCCTGGCCTTCGGCCGCGGCCTCGCCGCGTGCGGCCAGCGCGCCGGCCGCACGCGCCGATCGCGCGGATCCGGCCGGCCAGCAGCGCCTGCTCAAGGGCATCAACCGCATGACGCTGGTGCGCCACCTGTGCGCGCGTCCGGGCCTGTCGCGCGCCGACCTGGCGGCGAGCGTGCAGCTGACCAAATCGACGGTGGGCCTGCTGGTGCGCGAGCTGATCGCCGAGGGCTGGCTGCTCGAGCGCGAGAGCGTGGCCACCGGCGACATCGGCCGCCGGCCCACGCCGCTGTTCATCGACCCGACGCGCCTCGTGCTGCTGGGAGCCGAGATCGGCATCGAGTCGACTCGCGTCGTGGCGACGTCGCTGCTGGGCGAAGTCGTCGCCGCCTCGCAGGTCACGCACGGCGCCGACCGCGGCGCACCCGCCTGCATCGAGCGCCTCGCGGCGGCCCTGCGCGCGCTGCGCCGCGAGCTCGATGGCGCGCGCGAGGTGATCGGCATCGGCATCGGCGTTCCCGGCGGCGTGGACGAGACCACCGGCTTCCTGCACTTCGCGCCCAACCTGGGCTGGCGCGATGTCGCGCTCGGCGCGCTGCTGGAAGGCGCGCTCGTCGACTCCGCGCTCGCGGGCGTGCCGCTGTTCGTGCAGAACGAGGCGGACGTCGCCGCGCTGGGCGAACTCGAATTCGACACCGGCACCGCGTCCGATCCGCTGCTGTATGTGAGCATCAATCATGGCGTGGGCGCGGGCGTGATCGTCGGCGACCGCCTGCTGATCGGCAACCGCGGCTTCGCGGGCGAGATCGGCCACACGATCCTGCAGCCCGACGGCCCGCCCTGCTCGTGCGGGCGACGCGGATGCGCCGAGGCGCTGATCGGCGTGCGTGCCATGCTGCCCGCACGCTCGCGCGCCGCGACGCGCCGGCATGCCGCGCCGATCGCGGGGATCGCCAGGCGCCTCGCCGCGCACGATCCCGACACCGTCCAGGCCGTCGAGCGCGCCGGCGGCCACCTGGGCACCCTGCTGCAGAACCTGGCCGCGGCCTACGACCCCGCGTGCATCGTGCTGGGCGGCGCCGGCGTGGACCTGGGCGACGCCTTCATCGAGCCGGCGCTGCGCACCCTGGGCGACTACTGCGCCGCCGCCAGCCTGCCCGTGCCCGTCGTGCGGCTGTCGCAGCGCGGCGCCGACGCGGTGGCCATCGGCGCCGCGGCACTGGTGCGCTACCGGCTGACGCGGCCGCTGATCGCCGCCATCGAGCGCCACGCGGTGCGGGGGGACCAGTGATGTTCCTCGGCATCGATCTGGGCACCTCCGAAGTCAAGCTGCTCCTGCTGGATGCGGACGGCCACGCCGTCGGCATGTCCGGCGCGCCACTGGAAGTGGAGCGACCCAAGCCGCTGTGGTCGGAGCAGGACCCGGCCCGGTGGTGGCGAGCGACGAACGACGCCGTCGCTCGCCTTCGCGCCGCGCACCCCCTGAAGTTCGCGCGCGTGCAAGGCATCGGCCTGTCCGGCCAGATGCACGGCGCCGTGCTCCTCGACGCCGACGACGCGGTGCTGCGTCCCGCGATCCTCTGGAACGACGGCCGCAGCCATGCCGAGTGCGCCGAGCTCACGGCACGCGTCCCGCGGCTGCACGACATCGCGGCCAACCTGGCCATGCCCGGCTTCACCGCGCCCAAGCTGCTGTGGGTGCGGCGCCACGAGCCCGAGACCTTCAAGCGCGCGCGCAGCGTCCTGCTGCCCAAGGACTGGCTGCGGCTGCAGCTGACCGGCGAGAAAGTGTCCGATCCATCCGACGCCGCCGGCACGCTGTGGCTGGACGTGGCCCGGCGCGACTGGTCCGACGAACTGCTGGCCGCCTGCGGCCTCGACCGCAGCCACATGCCGCGGCTGGTGGAAAGCAATGCGCCGTCCGGCGTGCTGCGGCCCGAGCTGGCGCGCGCCTGGGGGCTGGGCCCCGAGGTCGTCGTCGCCGGCGGCGCGGGCGACAACGCCGCCAGCGCGATCGGCGTCGGGGCGACCGAGCCCGGCGACGGCTTCATCTCGCTGGGCACGTCGGGCGTGCTGTTCGTCGTCGACGATCGTCACCGCGCCAACGCCGGCTCTGCCGTGCACGCGTTCTGCCACGCGCTCCCGCAGCGCTGGCACCAGATGAGCGTGATGCTGTCGGCGGCCAGCTGCCTGCGCTGGTTCACGCAATTTTGCGGCGCCGCCGACGAGCCCGCGCTGCTGGCCGAGGTGGCGGCCCTGTCGCCCGACGCGCTGGCCAGCGCGCCGTTGTTCCTGCCCTACCTGGCCGGCGAACGTACGCCGCACAACGATCCGTTCGCGCCCGGCGTGTTCTACGGCCTGTCGCACCAGAGCGGCCGCGCGCTCGGCGGGTACTCCGTGCTGGAAGGCGTCGCCTTCGGCCTGGCGGACGGCCTGGCCGCGCTGCGCGCCTCGGGCACGCAGGTGCGCAGCCTGTCGCTGGTGGGCGGCGGCGCCCGCAGCGCGCTGTGGGCGCAGCTCATCGCCGATGCGCTGGACGTCGAGATCGTCGTCCACCGCGGCGCGGACGCCGGCGCCGCACTCGGCGCCGCGCGCCTGGGCTGGATGGCCGCCGGCGCCGGCGTCGCCGAGGCCTGCGCCAAGCCCGCGGTCGCCGCGCGCTTCATGCCCGACCCCGCGCGCCGTGCGGTTCTCCAGCCGCGCCTGCAGCAGTTCCGCCAGATCTACGGCCAACTCAAGCCCCTGTGGGGCCCTGCCGCGGCCTGAGCGCGGCCACGATCACCCCGACCGAGAACCTCAATGACTTCGTATTTCAAGGACATCGCCCCGATCACGTACCGCGGCCCCGACAGCGACGACGCGCTGGCATTCCGCCATTACGACAAGGACCGCCTGGTGCTGGGCAAGCGCATGGAGGACCACCTGCGCTTCGCCGTCTGCTACTGGCACACGTTCTGCTGGAACGGCCTCGATCCGTTCGGCACCGGCACGTTCCAGCGGCCGTGGTTCGAGGGCGGCTCGCCGATGGAGCTGGCGCGCGTCAAGGCCGACGCCGCGTTCGACTTCTTCGCCAGGCTGGGCGCGCCGTACTACTGCTTCCACGACCGCGACGTCGCGCCCGAAGGCGCCACCCCGCGCGAGAGCCGCGAGAACTTCCTGCGCATGGCCGACGTGCTGGGCGAGCACCAGCAGCGCACCGGCATGAAGCTGCTGTGGGGCACGGCCAACCTGTTCAGCCATCGCCGCTTCATGTCGGGCGCGGCGACGAACCCCGACCCGGCCATCTTCGCGCTGGCCGCCGTGCAGGTGCGCGACGCGCTCGAGGCGACGCATCGCCTGGGCGGCGAGAACTACGTGCTGTGGGGCGGCCGCGAAGGCTACGAGACGCTGCTGAACACGCGCATCGGCCAGGAACTGGACCAGATGGGCCGCTTCCTGAACCTCGTCGTCGAGCACAAGCACAAGATCGGCTTCAAGGGCACGATCCTCATCGAGCCCAAGCCGCGCGAGCCGTCCAAGCACCAGTACGACTTCGACGTCGCCACTGTCTACGGCTTCCTGGTGCGCCACGGCCTGGACAAGGAGGTCAAGGTCAACATCGAGGCCAACCACGCCACGCTGTCGGGCCACAGCTTCGAGCACGAGATCGCCACCGCGGCCGCCCTCGGCATCCTGGGCTCGATCGACATGAACCGCGGCGACCCGCAGCTGGGCTGGGACACCGACCAGTTCCCGCACAACGTCCCCGACACCGCGCTGGCGATGTACCACATCCTGCAGGCCGGCGGCCTGGGCTCGGGCGGCCTGAACTTCGACGCCAAGGTGCGGCGCCAGTCGATCGACGCCGTCGACCTGTTCCACGGGCACATCGGCGGCATGGACGTGTCCGCGCGCGCCCTGCTCGTGGCCGAACAGATGATCCTCGATGGCCGCCTGAAGGCCGCCGTCGACGCGCGCTACGCCGGCTGGAACGACGCGCACGGGCAGGCGGTGCTGGCGGGCCGGGTCTCGCTGGCCGATCTGGCCGACCGGGCGCTGGCCGCCAACATCGATGTCCCACCCGTCTCGGGCCGCCAGGAGGCGCTCGAGAACCTCGTCAACCGCTTCTGCGGCAACTGAGACAGGAGGCCCACCACCCTTGGCAGACGCGACGCGCGCCCGCATTCCGGGCCTGTCGATTCCGGCGCGCGCTCGTCGTGCCGGATCCTGGCCAAGCGACGCGTCCCCCATCGACAACGCGGGGACATCGGTGAGCGGAGTGCTCGCCGCAGGCGGTCCCGAACGAGCGAGCACTTCCGGCAGTCTTTGACTTGCCCACCGCGCCCCACCATCATCGGCTGGGGATCCATCGTTATCAAAAAAGAGTAGAACGACATGAGACAATTCAAGAGGACAGCGTTGTCAGCAGCGGCAGCGCAAGCGGCCCTGTTGTGGAGTGGTGTGGCGCTGGCGCAATCGGCGCCCGTGCCGGCCGACGCCGCCAGTTCGGCGCCCGCGCCCGCCGCGGCGGCCAGCTCGGCACCCGCCCCGGCCGCCGCCGCGTCGGCCGCGCAGGAGGTCACCCAGGTGGTGGTGACCGGCCAGCGCGCCGCGCTGCAATCCGCGCAGAAGATCAAGCAGAATTCCGACGAGATCGTCGACTCGATCGTCGCCGAGGACATCGGCAAGCTGCCCGACCGCTCGGTCACCGAGGTGCTGCAGCGCGTCGTCGGCGTCACCATCGGCCACCTGATCTCCAACAACGACCCCGAGCATTACTCGGTCGAAGGCTCGGGCGTGAACATCCGCGGCCTGACCTACGTGCGCGCCGAGCTGAACGGCCGCGACGCGTTCTCGGCCAACGGCGGCCGCTCGTTGAACTTCGAGGACGTCACGCCCGAGTTGATGGCCGGCGTGGACGTCTACAAGAACCCGTCGGCCGAGCAGATCGAAGGCGGCATTGGCGGTCTCGTGAACCTGCGCACGGCGATGCCGTTCGACTTCACCGGCCAGAAGGTGTCGATCTCGCTGTCGGAAGGCTACTCGACGCTCGCCGGCAAGAAGAGCCCCAAGATCTCCGGCCTGTACTCCAATCGCTGGGATCTGGGCAGCGCGGGCCAGTTCGGCGCGCTGATCGACCTCGCGCACTCGGAGAGCAACACGCGCACCGACGCGTTCCAGGTCGACCCGTACTTCAACGTCCAGTCCAACGGGCAATCCGTCTGGGTGCCCGAGAGCGCCTCCTGGCGCCGCGTCGACTTCAACAACAGGCGCAACGGCATCTACGCGGCGCTGCAGTGGAAGAAGGACACCGTCTCCTCCTCGCTGACGTACTTCAAGTCGCGCTACGACCAGGAGTGGGACGAGAACGCGATCTTCACGCAGGCGTCCACGCCCTACAACCTCACGGTCGACCCGGGCGCGAAGTTCAGCTCCGGCGGCGTGTTCCAGAGCGGCACGCTGCGCGACGACGCCGATGGCGGCCTGAACTTCGGCGCCGACACCCGCGTGGCCAAGCGCAAGTCCGACACGCAGGACATCTCCTGGAACGTGAACTGGCGCGCCAGCGACCGCTGGAACTTCAACGCCGACCTGCAACTGGTCAAGGCGACCACCCGGGACTTCGACTCCACCGTGGCCACGGGCACGCAGATGGCCAAGGAGACGCTGGATCTGTCTGGCGGCCTGCCCAAGCTCAGCTTCGACTCGGCCGACCTCGCCGCCCTGGCGAATCCGGCCAGCTACTACTGGGCCTTCACGATGGAGCACTTCGACAAGGGCATCGCCACCGAGAAGGCGCTCAAGCTCGACGCGAGGTACAGCTTCGACGATCCCGTCCTCAGCGACCTGCGCTTCGGCATCCGCCTGACCGACCGCGGCGCCACGACCGAGAACTCCAACCCGAGCTACAACTGGGCCGCGATCACGCAGACCTGGCAGAAGGGTTGGGACATCACGAACCTGGCATACCTGAGCGACCCGCGCTTCAGCGGGAACACGCACCTCGTGAGCTTCTCGAACTTCATGAACGGCAAGGTCTCGGTGCCGTCGCTGGTCATGCCCGACACGTCGCTGGCCGCCGGCTACCCGAACACGTACGAGACGCTGCACGGATACACCAACCTCCTGTGCGTCAGCGGAAACACCTGCGGCAACTGGACGCCCGCGGCCTACGGCGCCAACAACCAGGCCGGCACCAACGACCAGGGCGAGCGCACGCAGACGGCGTACGGCCAGCTGCGCTTCGCCTGGGACGACTGGAAGGTGCCGGTCGACGGCAACCTGGGCCTGCGGATGGTGCGCACCGAATCCGAGGCCCATGGCTACGTCACCTACACGGCGCCGAGCGGCATCCCGAGCGGCACGCTCACCGGCGTCACCATCCCGACGATCACGGCGTTCGCCGTCGAGAAGGACTTCAAGAACACCTTCAACGACTTCCTGCCCAGCCTGAACCTGCGGGCCAAGCCGCGGGACGACCTGCAGTTCCGCTTCGCGCTCGCCCGGGCCATGACCCGGCCCGACTTCTCGCAGCTGCAGGCGTACATGCCGCTGAGCACGAGCTTCAAGAACACCGGGACCGACATCACGTCCGTGAGCAACACCGGCACCGCGACGGGCAATCCGAATCTGCGGCCCATCAAGTCGAACCAGGCGGACGCGACGGCGGAGTGGTACTTCTCCAGGACCGGGTCCCTGACCTTCGCCGCCTTCGACAAGGAGCTCAAGGACATCATCATCAACCAGAGCTACATCGTCCCCGTCACCGACACCTCGGGCAACACGGTCAACTTCGTGACCACCGGCCCGGTCAACGGCGCCAAGGGCTACGCGCGCGGCTTCGAGTTGGCGTACCAGCAATACTTCGACAAGCTGCCGGGCTTCCTGTCGGGCTTCGGGATGCAGGCGAACTACACCTTCGTCAACACGCATACATCGCTCTACAGCCCGGTGACCGCCACGACCTGCGGCAGCAGCAACGGCGCCGACAACTTCAACCTGAACCTGAACGGCTGCGACACCAACGGCCAACCCTTCGGCAACCTGCCGCTGCAGGGCGTCTCGCGCAACTCGTTCAACTTCGCGCTGCTGTACGACCAAGGTCCGCTCTCGGCGCGCGTGGCATACAACTGGCGCTCGAAGTACCTGCAGGGCGTCAACGTGAACGGCACCCAGGGCACCAACGGGACGGACCCGGCCAATCCGACCGTGCACAACATCGCATGGGGCCTGCCGACCTGGGCGGACAGCTATGGCGAGGTGGACGCGGGCATCTTCTGGAAGTTCGACGACCACCTGACCGTCGGCCTGGAGGGCACCAACCTGACCGACTCGACCTACAAGCAGCTGATGCAGCAGCACATCGGCATGATGGGTCGCGCGTGGTTCACCTCGGGCCCGAGCTACAACCTCCAGCTGCGCTACACGTTCTGACGTGAGCACGCCGCCCGTGCCGCGATCCGGCGGCACGGGCCACCCGATTCCCCATCGCGGCCCGGCGCGTCCACCGCCTGACCGCACTTGCACCGACCCTGGCATGTACACGATCCCACCCCGCTTGGCCGTCGCCCCCCTGCTGCTGGCCGCCTGCGTCGGCGGCGCGAACGCGGCCCCGGCCGCGAACCCGGCGCCGCACCTCGAGACGCGCGACGGGCGCACGGCGCTCGTCGTCGACGGCGCGCCGTTCCTGATGCTGGGCGCGCAGGCGAACAATTCCAGCAACTACCCGGCCGTGCTCGGCAAGGTCTGGCCCGCGCTGGACGACCTGCACGCCAACACGCTCGAGATCCCGGTCGCGTGGGAGCAGGTCGAGCCGGTCGAGGGTCGCTTCGACTTCTCGTACGTCGACACGCTCGTGACCCAGGCGCGCGAGCACGGCAAGCGCCTGGTGCTGCTGTGGTTCGGCGCCTGGAAGAACACGAGCCCGTCGTACGCGCCCGAATGGGTCAAGTTCGACAACAGGCGCTTCCCGCGCATGCTCGACCGCGACGGCAAGCCGAGCTACTGCCTGTCGCCCTTCGGCGAGCAGACGCTGGCCGCCGACCGCAAGGCCTTCGTCGCGCTGATGACCCACCTCGCGCAGATCGACGGCACGCGCCACACCGTCATCATGATGCAGGTGGAGAACGAGGTCGGCACCTACGGCCTCGTGCGCGACTTCGGCGCGAAGGCGCAGGCCGCGTTCGACAAGCCGGTGCCGGCCGAGGTGCTCGCGCACCAGCCCGCGCCCGTCAAGCACGCCTCGCATGGCAGCTGGCGCGAGGTCTACGGCGACTACGCCGACGAGTACTTCCACGCCTGGGCCATCGCCAGCTACATCGAGCAGGTGGCGCGCGCGGGCCGCCAGTCGCTCGACATCCCCGTCTACGTGAACAACGCGCTGCGCGACGCGGTGGCGCCGCTCGCGCCCTGGAACAAGGACTTCGCCAGCGGCGGTCCGACCTACGACGTCATCGGCATCTACAAGGCCGCGGCGCCGCACGTGGACATCGCCGCGCCCGATCTCTACAACCCGGCGTCGGCGCAGATCTCCGCGACGCTCGCGAAGTTCCAGCGCCCGGACAACCCGCTGTTCGTGCCCGAGATGAGCCTCGCGCCGGGCTATTCGCGCATCGTCTACGAGGTGCTGGGCCGCGGATCGCTGGGCATCTCGCCCTTCGGCATCGACTACACGAGCTACACCAACTTCCCGCTCGGCGCGCAGGCGGCCGGCGGCCCCGCCATCGTCGAGCCCTTCGCGGCGACCTATGCGGTGTTCGGCTCGATGGACCGGCTGTGGGCGACCTGGGCCTTCGAGGGCCGCACGCGCGGCGTGGCCGAGGGCGACGACCGCCAGCCGCAGGCGATCGCGCTCGGCGCGTGGACGGCGACCGTGTCGTACCAGGAGTGGCAGTTCGGCGAGAAGTCCTGGCCGAACCATCCGGCCGAGATCCCGCCGGGCACCGACAAGCCCAGCGGCGGCGTGGCGATCGCGCAGCTCGGTCCTGACGAATTCGTGATCACCGGCCAGCACGCCCGCGTGCGCCTCGCGCCCACGCAGCCGCTGCCGGCCGACCACGGCGCGATGTTCGCGCGCGTCGAGGAAGGCCACTTCGACGCCGCCGGGCAGTGGGTGATGGAGCACAACTGGAACGGCGACCAGACCGACTGGGGCCTGAACTTCACGGCCACGCCCGTGATCCTCAAGGTGCGCATGGGCCGCTGGTGACGCACTCCGCCGCGCCATCGACAAGCACAAGCCAGGCCGCCGCCGCGAGCGCGCGGGCCCTCGTTGGAGACATTGCATGATCCTCAGACGTCGTTTCATCCAGCAGGCCGGCGCGCTCGGCCTGCTCGGCACCGGCCTGCCCGCCGCGCTCGGCGCGGTCGCGGCCGCCGACGACGCCCCCTACGACTGGCGCAGCGTGCCGTTCGGCGGCGGCGGCTTCATCGACGGCTTCGTGTTCCATCCGCGCGAGAAGGGCCTGCTGTACGCGCGCACCGACATCGGTGGCGCCTACCGCTTCGACCCCGGCACGCGCTCGTGGATCCCGCTGCTGGACCAGCTGACGAAGTCGCAGACCGACCTGTCGGGCGTGCTGAGCCTCGCGCTCGATCCGAACGACGCGAACCGCGTCTACGTGGCCGGCGGCCTGTACCTCGGCTCGACTGCGCGCAACGGCGCCCTGCTGGCCTCCGCCGACCGCGGCGTGACCTGGCAGATCAACGAGTTGCCGATCAAGCTGGGCGGCAACTCGCCGGGCCGCGGCTCGGGCGAGCGCCTGCAGGTCGACCCGGACAACGGCGAGATCCTCTACCTCGGGACGTCGCAGGACGGCCTGATGGCCAGCGCCGACCGCGGCCGCAGCTTCAAGCCGCTCGGCTTCGAGCCGCGCCATGTCTCGCTGGTGCTGGTCGACCCGCGCAGCGGCCGCCAGGGCAAGGGCTCGCAGGTGCTGTGGGCGGGCAGCCACGACAAGCCGGGCCTGTACGTGTCGCGCGACGCCGGCCGCAGCTTCGAGCGCGAGTCCGCCACGCCCGCGCAGGCGCCGCAGCACGCGGTGTTCGGCGCCGACGGCACGCTGTACGTCACATTCGCCATCGGTGACGGCACGGTGGCGTGCAACCCGAGCTACGCCAGGCGCGGCAGCGTGTGGAAGCGCAGCACGTCCGGCAAGTGGACGGACATCACCCCCGAGGATCCGGCCAAGGACGCGCACGGATTCGGCTACTCGGGCATCGACGTCGATCGCCAGGTGCCGGGCCGGCTCGTGGTCTCGACCATCGAGCGCTGGAGCGTCGGCGACGACGTGTTCGTCTCGAACGACGACGGCGCGCACTGGACGTCGGTCGGCGCGCACTCGCACCACGACGCGAGCGCGTATCCCTGGCTCGTGGACTACCTGAACGGCGAGGACAAGATGGGCCACTGGCTGGCCGACATCAAGCTCGATCCGTTCGACGGCGAGCGCGCCATCTACGGCACGGGGTATGGCCTGTGGCTCACCGACAACCTGGGCGCCGTGCACAAGGGCGGCACCGTCAAGTGGGACTTCGCCGTGACCAACCTCGAGGAGACGGCCACGCTCGAGATCCGCAGCCCCTCGGGCGGCGCGACGCTGCTGGGCGCGATGGGCGATGTCAGCGGCGCGGCGTGGGACGACACGACCAGGACGCCGCGCAACGGCCTGTTCGCCCCAACCCGGCAGACCAACCGCGCGGTGGACTTCGCGCAGCTGCGCCCCGCCATCCTCGCGCGCACCGCCGACCAGGCGGCCACGGGTGGCTGGTGGTCCGGCGACGGCTCGGTCACCTGGCACCCGTTCGGCAAGTCGACGCGCACGACGACGTCGGCCACGGGCGGCTACCTCAACGCGGGCACGGTCGCCGTGTCGGCCGGCGGCAGCGCGTTCGTCTGGGCGCCCGAGAAGCAGCCCGCGCTGTGCTCGCGCGACCATGGCAAGACCTGGGTCGAGGTGGCCGGCTGGCCGCGCGGCGAGGTCGACGCGATCCCCGTGGCCGATCGCCAGGCCGACGGCGTCTTCTACACGCACGACCGCGCGGCCGGCCAGATCCTGACCAGCGTCGACGGCGGCCTGAGCTTCCGCACCAGCGTCACCGGCCTGCCCAAGCTCGCGAGCTGGCAGTCCTCGCAGCTCGTGTCCGCGCCCGGTGCGGTGCGCGACCTGTGGCTGGTGCTGCACGACACGCTGCTGCACATGCCCGGCCCGGACAAGCCGGCCGTCGCGATCCGCAACATCGTCGAATGCTGGAAGGTGGCGCTCGGCAAGGCCGCGCCCGGCCGGGACTATCACTGCGTCTACGTGTGGGGCAAGCTGCAGGTGGGCGATCGCCAGGTCGAAGGCCTGTTCCGCTCGGACGACGCCGGCGCGCATTTCACGCGCATCGACGACGACCGCCACCGCTACGGCCTGCTGCTCTCGATGACGGCCGATCCGCTCGAATACGGCACGGTGTATGTCGCGCCGCATGGGCGCGGCGTGGTCGTCGGCAAGCCACGCCGGGGCGCCTGAGGCCATGGGCGCGCTTCCCTCGCTCCTCTCGCTCGTCGCCACCTGCGCGACGCGTTCGGCCGCATGCGCCGATCCCGCGCTGCGCCACGACCCGCCGGCGCCCGCGACGCACGCCGGCCGGGAATGCGAGGCGCTGCCGGTCGGCAACGGCCGGCTGGGCGAGTCGCCTCTGCGCCCCCCCATGAATGCCCTCGTCCGTCCCTTCGTCCTTCTCTGGCGCGGCATCGCCTGCCGGCTGCTCGCCCTGTCCTGGGCCCTGCTGGCCGGCTGCGCGTCGTTCCACCACGCCGCCCCGGCCGACGACGAGGTGGTGCTGCGCAGCGGCAAGCCGTCGGACGGCTTTTCCGTGACGCTCGCCGACTTCGACACGAGCCTGCCGATGACCGGGGACTCCGTCGTGCTGCCGCGGGCCGCCTCGCCGCACGGCCCGGACAACCGCGTCGAGGCCCGCGCCACGCTCCCGGGCGCGCTGACGATGAAGTGGCACGACGCCTGGTACGCGAACCTGCGCTTGGACGCCGCGCGTCCCCTGGACCTGCGTCCCTTCCTCGACGACGGCACGTTGGAGATCGACCTCGAGGCCGTCGACATGGCCCGGGCCGGCCTGACCTTCGTCGTGGGCTGCGGCCCCGACTGCGAGCGCAAGCTGCCGTGGGTCGTGCCGTCGCGCGGCCTGGTGGGCAAGGGCCGGCAGCACCTGGCCATCCCGCTGCGCTGCTTCGTGCGCGACGGCGCCGACTTCAGCGCCGTCACGCACGCGTTCCGGCTGGACTCCAGCGGCACGGGCGAGGTCGCCCTGTCGGACGTGCGCTTCGTGCGCCACGCCAAGGGCAACGTCGACTGCCCCGACTGGAGGACGGAATCCGTCTCGCCGCGGCCGCTCGAGCAGGTGTGGTCGATGGACTGGTGGATGCCGCGCCACGAGGAGAAGCTCGCGCGCATCCGCGAGGCGGCCGCCGCGCGCCACCCGATCGACCTCGTCTTCATCGGCGACTCCATCACCCACAACTGGGAGAAGGCCGGCGCGGCCGTCTGGGCGCGGCACTACGCGAAGTACAACGCGCTGGATCTGGGCTTCGGCGGCGACCACACCGAGAACGTGCTGTGGCGCCTGCAGCACGGCGAGATCGACGGCTACCGGCCCAAGGTCGCGGTCGTGATGATCGGCACCAACAACACCGGCGACCGCCAGGAGGACCCGGCCACCACGGCGGCCGGCGTGCGGCGCATCCTCGACGAGATCCGGTCGCGTCAACCCGACACGCGCATCCTGCTGCTGGCCGTGTTCCCGCGCGACGAGCAGCCGACGAGCCCGCTGCGCCGCCTCAACGAGCGCCTCAGCACGATCCTGTCCGGCTACGCCGACGGGCGCCACGTCTTCTTCATCGACATCGACGCAGCGCTGACGAACGCCGACGGCACGCTGTCGCGCGACGTCATGCCCGACCTGCTCCATCCCGACGAGAAGGGCTACGAGATCTGGGCCAGCAAGATGGAGCCGACGCTGCTCCAGCTGATGGCCCGGCCCTGAACGCCCTCGACCAGAGACGACCAGACGCCGCGACCACGCGGCATTCCCCTCACCCCTCCGATTCCGATCCGCTTTCCATGCTCACCTATTCCAGTCCGTTTCCTCCCTCGTTCGTCTTCGGCGTGGCCGCCGCGTCCGCCCAGATCGAGGGGGCCGCCTTCGAGGACGGCAAGGGCGAGTCCATCTGGGACCGCTTCTGTCGCGTCCCCGGCGCGATCCACGACGGCGACACGCTCGACGTCGCCTGCGACCACTACCACCGCTTCGACGAGGACTTCGCGCTGATGGCCTCGCTGGGCGTCAAGGACTACCGCCTGTCGATCGCGTGGCCGCGCCTGTACCCGGACGGCGACGGCGAGCTCAACCGCGCCGGCGTCGAGTTCTACCATCGCCTGCTCGCGAGCATGGCGCGCCACGGCATCAAGCCCTGGGTCACGCTGTTCCACTGGGACCTGCCGCAGGCGCTGGAGGATCGTGGCGGCTGGACGTCGCGCGCGACGGTCGACGCCTTCGCGCGCTATGCCGACACGGTCGTCAAGGAGTACGGCCACGTCGTCAAGGACTGGATCACGCTCAACGAGATCCGCTGCTTCACGTGGCTGGGCTACGGCGCGGGCACCAAGGCGCCGGGCCGCAAGGAGAGCGACGCCGTCGTCAACCAGACCTTCCACCACGCTCTGCTGTGCCACGGCCACGGCGTGCGCGCGGTGCGCGAGCACGGCGGCGCCGGCGCGCGCGTGGGCCTGACCGACAACTGCGACGTGAGCGTGCCCGTCACCGAGACGCCGGCCGACATCGCCGCCGCGCGTGCCTGGTTCGTCGAGAAGAACCTGCACGTGCTGGGCGCGATCCACGGCAAGGGCTACGCGCCGCGCTACCTCGAGCGCACCGGTCCCGACGCGCCCGTCGTGCGCCCGGGCGACTTCGACCTGATCAGCCTGCCCACCGACTTCCTCGGCCTGAACATCTACACGGCCACCTACGTGCGCGCCGGCCGCGACGGCCGCCCCGAGGCGCTGGCGCTGCCGGCGAACTACCCGCGCGCCGACAGCCCGTGGCTGAACCTCGTGCCGCAGTCGATCTACTGGGCCTCGCGCATGGTGCACGAGGAATATGGCCACCGCTCGATCTACATCACGGAGAATGGCTGCGGCTACAACGAGGAGCCGGTCGTCGGCGGCGAGGTGCTGGACCTGCATCGCCGCGACTACCTGCGCAGCCACCTGCGCGAGATGCACCGGGCCATCGCGGACGGCGTCCCGCTGGACGGCTACTTCCTGTGGTCTTTCATCGACAATTACGAGTGGGAGGACGGCTACCAGCGCCGCTTCGGCATCGTGCACTGCGACTTCCAGACGCAGGTGCGCACGCCCAAGCTGTCCGCCCGCTATTACGCCGAAACCATCCGCACCCGCTGCATCGTCTGACCTTGCCCATGGCCAAACCGCCCGCCAAGTCCACCCGCGCCCGACACGCCGCCACGCTGGCCGACGTGGGGCGCGAGGCGGGCGTGTCCATCATGGCCGCCTCGGCGGTCCTGAACGGGGCCAAGACGTCCTCGCGCATCTCCGACGAGACGCGCGCCCGCATCCTGGCAGCCGCCCAGAAGCTGCACTATCGAGCCAACGCCACGGCGCGCGCGCTGGTCGACCGCCGCATGAACGCGATCGGCGTGGCGACGACGCTGTCGCGCAACGAGCTCAACCAGTACTTCCTGGAAGTGTTCAACGGCGTGATCGAGGCCGCGGCGGAATTCGAGCAGAACACCACCGTCTTTGCGGTGCCCGACTGGCAGGAAGGCGCGAGCCGGATTCCCAGGATCTGCGACAGCCGCATCGACGGCCTGATCCTCCTGGCGCCGCTGATGGAGATCGAATCGGCCAAGTACCTGCCGGACCACACGCCCATCGTCTCGGTGCACGCCAACCACGAGATGCCCAACGTGGTGAACCTCGAGTCGGACGAGGAGGCCGGTGCGTTCGAGATGGTGCGCCACATGCTGTCGCTGGGCCACCGGCGCATCCTGCACGTGGGCGGGCCGTCGGACTCGATCGGCGCGATGCGCCGCGTCTCGGGCTACCTGGGCGCGCACGCCGCGGCGGGCGTCAAGCCGCAGGACGACTACATCATCCCCGGCTTCTTCAGCAGCGACTCGGGCCGGCGGGAGCTGGAGGCCTGGCTGCAGCGCCACCGCGGCGACCCGCTGCCGCAAGCGATCTTCGCGGCCAGCGACGCCATCGCGATGGGCTGCCTCGACACGCTGTCCGCGCGCGGCCTGCGCACGCCGGCGGACATCTCCGTCGTCGGCTTCGACGACACGATGCTCGCGCGATCAGCGCACCTGGCCACGGTGCGCCAGCCGCTGCGCGAGATGGGCCACCGCGCCGTGCGGCTGCTGATGGACCGCATCGAGGCAAAACACCAGGACACGATCTACCGGGCGCCCTCTAACATCGTGCTGCCCACAGAGATCGTCCTGAACCACTCCCTGGCCGCGCCGCGGTCCAAGGCCCTTGTCATCTCCTGACCCTTCCTGCGCAAGACACACCACGATGGCCACCATGGATTTATCGCTAAATGAAGGCCAGGCGGCCAAACCGGTCCAGGCCGACGCCACGACGGACCGCGTGCCGCTGCCCCAGAAGGTGGGCTACGGGCTCGGCTCCATCCTGGACATGTGGGGCCACTGGCTCTACCCGTCGCTGTCGTTCCAGGTCTACAACATCTTCCTGGGCATGTCGCCGGGCCTGATCTCCACGGCGCAGGCCATCAAGATCTTCGTCGACGCGGCCTCCGATGCGCTGTTCGGATGGGCCTCGGACAACACCCGCACGCGCTTCGGCCGCCGCCGGCCCTACATCCTGGTGGGCGGCGTCCTGGCGGGCATCGGGCTGCCGCTGATGTTCGCCGTGGGCCGCGGCTGGACGGACACCGAATACTTCCTGTTCATGCTCGTCTCCACGCTGCTGTACGTGCCGGTGATGAGCTGCTTCAACATGCCGTGGGTCAGCCTGGGCTCGGAGATGACGCCCGCGTACCACGAGCGCACCAGCGTGATGTCGATCAAGAACGCGATCCAGAAGCTGCCCGAGCTGGGGCTGTTCTTCGCCGCGCAGTTCACGACGCTGGCCATCTTTCGCGACGCGAGCGGCAAGCCCGACATCCTGCGCGGCGCGCAGGTCTACTGCACGGCGCTGGGCGTGGTGATGGTCGTCGTCACGGTGCTCATCTTCCTGCTCACGCGGGAGCGCTATTACGAGCACCTGGTCGCCCGCAAGCAGCAGAAGATCCCCTTGGCCGATACCCTGTGGCGCACGCTGCGCTTCCGGCCGTTCCGCCAGATGCTGTCGATCGCGCTGGCCTACGCCGTCGGCACCGCGATGGTCAGCGCCCTGGGCTACTACGCGACGGTCTACTACGTCTGCAAGGGGGACGTGTCCCTGGGCGCGGCATGGAACTTCAAGATGGGCGTGGCGGGCATGGTGTTCGGCCTGGCCGGCATCCCGTTCTTCAACCGCGTCGCGCGCCACTTCGGCAAGCCGCGCGCGCTGTGCCTGGTGCTGACGCTGGCCATCGCCGCGTTCATCGGCGACTGGTGGTTCTACGACCCGGACCACCCCGCGCTGCAGTTGCTCGCGTGCGGGTGCGTCGCGTTCACCGGCGCGGGCTTCTGGGTGCTGACCGGCTCGATCATCGCGGACGTGGTCGATGCCGACGAGCTCGAGAGCGGAGCCCGCCGCGAAGGCTCGTTCGCCGCCTGCCAGTCCTGGATCACCAAGGTCGGCATCGCCGCCGGCGTGTTCTGCTCGGGCTGGATCCTGCAGTTCACCGGCTTCGACGCGAAGCTGCCGGTGCAGAGCGATCACGCGATCCTCATGATCCGCATCCTGCTGTCCAGCGTCCCGGTGGTGGGGCTCGTGATCGGGCTGGTCGTGGCGCTGCGCTTCCCGCTGACGGAGCGGCGCATGGCAGAGATCCGCACGCGCCTCGAGGCGCGCCGCGGCACCGTGTGACGGAGCAAGGCGCATGAGTTCTCCCACACGCCGCGACGCGTTCAAGACCCTCGTGGCCGGCACGCTGGTCGTCGGCGGCAGCCCGGCCGCGACCGCCTTCCCGTCGTCGAGCGGCGGCATCGAAGGCCAGCGCCGCGCCGACCGCGGCGACGGCACGTACGTGAACCCCATCGTGCCGGGCGACCATCCCGATCCGACGGTGCTCAAGGACGGCGACGACTACCACATGACGTTCTCGTCGTTCTTCTCGTACCCCGGCGTCGTCATCTGGCACTCGCGCAACCTGGTCGACTGGACGCCGATCGGCCCGGCGCTGACCAAGCCGCTGGGCACCGTCTGGGCAATGGACCTGGTCAAGCACGCCGGCCGCTACTACATCTACATCCCGGCCAACCCGGGCGACCGGCAGTCGATCTTCGTCATCCACGCCGACGACATCCGCGGCCCGTGGAGCGACCCGGTCGACCTGCACATCGACGGCTGCATCGACCCGGGCCACGCGGTCGGCGAGGACGGCAAGCGGTACCTGTTCTTCAACGGCGTGCGCCGCATCGGCCTGGCGGACGACGGGCTGTCCACCGTGGGTGAGCTGGCGCACGTCTACGACCCCTGGCGCTATCCGGCCGACTGGGTCGTGGAGATGTTCGCCGGCGAGGGGCCGAAGATCTTCCGGCGTGGCGAGTGGTTCTACCTGATGGCCGCGGTGGGCGGCACCTCGGGCCCGCCGACCAGCCACATGGTGATCGTCGCGCGTTCGCGCTCGATCCACGGCCCCTGGGCCGACTGCCCGCACAACCCGATCGTGCACACGCGCAGCGAGAACGAACCGTGGTGGTCGCGCGGCCACGCGACGGCCGTCGAAGGCCCGGCAGGCGACTGGTGGCTGGTCTACCACGGCTACGAGAACGGCTTTCGCACGCTCGGCCGCCAGACGCTGCTGGAGCCGCTTGCCTGGACGCCCGACGGCTGGCCGCGCGCGGCCGGCGGCACGCTCGCCAAGCCGCTGCGCAAACCCGTGCCGCGTTCGACCGGCGCGGCGGGCATGGCGCTGTCCGACGACTTCTCGACGGACCGCTTCGGCACGCAATGGACGTTCTTCGCGCCCGGCCCGCGCGAGATGGATCGCGTGCGCCGCGAGCCGCGCGCCCTCGTGATCGCCGCCAAGGGCGCGACGCCGGCCGACACCTCGCCGCTGACCATGCTCGTCGGCGACCGCCGCTACCAGGCCGAGGTCACGCTCGAGCCCGAGGGCGGCGCTCAGGCCGGCCTCACGCTGTTCTACAACGAGCGCATGTTCTGCGGCCTGGGCTTCGACGGCACGACGATGGCCACGTTCAACTACGGCGAGGAGCAGCGCTGGATGCGCCAGCCCGCCGCCGCGCGCCGCGTGCGCGTGCGCGTGACCAACCGCGACCACGTCGTCACCTTCCACTACGCGCTCGACGGCGGCCCGTGGGTGCAGCACCCGTGGCAGATGGAGACCTCGGGCATGCACCACAACGTCTTCGGCGGCTTCCTGAGCCTGAAGATCGCCGTGCACAGCGCCGGGGCCGGCCAGGTGCGCGTCAGCAACTTCACCTACCGCGGCCTGCCGGCCTGAACCCGGTTCCCCCAACGTGTCCACTTCCACTCCCGCCCGCTCGCCGCTGACCTGGGTGCCCAGCCTCTACCTCGCGATGGGCCTGCCCAACGTGACGGTCGGCGTGGTCGCCGCGATCATCTTCAAGAACCTCGGCGTCTCCAACGAGGACATCGCGCTCTACACCTCGCAGATGTACCTGCCCTGGGTGCTCAAGCCCGTGTGGTCGCCGCTGCTCGAGCCCTTCCGCACCAAGCGCTGGTGGGTGATCAGCATGGAGTTCACGATGATGGCCGCGCTCGGCCTGGTCGCGTTCTGCCTGCCGCTGCCCGGCTTCTTCGCAGCGTCGCTGGCCTTTTTCTGGATCACCGGCTTCGCGTCGGCCACGCAGGACATCGTCGCCGACGGCGTGTTCATGACGACCATGCCGCTGCGCGACCAGGCGCGCTACGCCGGGCTGCAGGGCATGTGCTGGAACATGGGCGCGGTGATCGCGTCGGGCCTGCTGGTCTCGCTCACGGGATGGCTGCATGGCGGACTCGGATGGTCGTGGGTGCACTGCTGGATGGCCGTGATGGCCGGCACCGCGCTCGTGATGGGCGCCTTCGGCCTGTGGCACCTGCGCGTGCTGCCGCCCGGCGCGCCGTCGGGCCTGCAGGGCCAGGGGCTGCGCGCCGCATGGCCCGCGCTGCGCGAATCGTGGGTGACGTTCTTCCGCAAGCCGCACATCTGGACGATGCTGGCCGTCGTCTTCTTCTACCGCTTCGGCGAGGGCTTCATCGAGAAGTTCGGGCCGCTGTTCATGCTCGACCCGCGCAGCGCGGGCGGCCTGGGCCTGGACAACCAGGCGCTGGGCACCATCAACGGCACGGTGGGCACCATCGCCTTCATCGCCGGCGCGTTCCTCGGCGGCTTCGTGATCGCGCGCATGACGCTGCGGCGTTCGTTGTTCCTGCTGGCCCTCGTGCTGAACGTGCCGCACGTGACCTACTTCTACCTGAGCCACGCACTGCCCGACAACGTCGCCTGGATCGGCGCGATCGTCGCCGCCGAGAAGTTCGGCTTCGGCATGGGCTCGGTCGGCCAGATGCTCTACATGATGCAGCAGATCGCGCCGGGCCCGTTCAAGATGACGCACTATGCGTTCGCGACCGGCGTCATGGCGCTGACCAAGTGGGCCACCGGCTCGGTCAGCGGCTGGGTGTACGCGGCGTTCGACCACCACTACGCGCCCTACTTCGCGTTCGTGCTCGCCGCGTCGATCCCGCCGCTGCTGTTCGCGTGGTTCGCGCCGTTCCCGCAGGACGAGCGCGCGGACGCGCCCGCCTGACGCCGCTCAGGGCGCCGCGCGCCACTCGGGCATCAGCGCCTCGATCGCCGCGTCGAGCCGGCGCGCGATCGACACGTGGTCGGCGCGCGAGGGATGCCAGTTGCACGCGTCGAGCGCGAGCGGGCCCAGCGCGAGCACGTCGCCCACGACGACCCCGTCCGCCGCCAGGCGCCCACGCACGCGGCCGACCGCGCGCTCCGCGGCGCCTTGGCCGGCGTCGGTGGCCAGCAGCAGCACGCGCGCCGTCGGATGGCGGCGATGCAGGCCGCGCACGAAGTCGACGTAGCGCGATTCGAACGCCGCCGACAGCGCCGCGGCGTCGGACCACGGTTCGCCGGCGGCCACGGGCACCGAGAAATCGTTGGTGCCCAGGCCGATCACGATGAGCTGCGGCGACCAGGCTTCGTCGGCAGGTGCCGCGCCGGGGCGCGCATCGCCGGGCAACCAGCGCGCGTACGCCGCCGGCAGCGTGTCGCCCGCGCCGTTGGCGAAGTTGCGCACCATGCCGCGGCCGGAGATCGCCAGGATCCGGTAGTCGGCATCGAAGCGGCGCGCGACCTGCGGACCGAAGGCCAGCGAGTTGTCCGTCGTGCGCCAGACCTCGTCGTCGCTGCACTCGCGTCCGCTCGAGGCGGCGCCGTAGCCGACGGTGTAGGAGTCGCCGATGAACTCGATCGAGCGTGCGCGGGCCGGCGCCGGTGGCATCGCCTGCCGAGGCCCGGAAACCGCAAACCCGCCGAAGGTCTGCGGGCCGTCGCGGCTTTCGCTCACGATGTCCACGCGCACCGCATGCGCGCCAGGCGCCAGTCCGTGGATGCGAAATGCGCGCCGGTCGGGCCGCATGAGGTCGGCGACCTCGCGGCCGTCGATCGAGATGCGCGCGTGCTTCTCGCCGGTGCCCAGGTCGACGTAGACGGCGTCGCCGCCGAAGCGCGCCTCGAAGTAGGTGCCGGGCCACTGGTAGCGGCGGCCCGGCGCGCCGGCCGGGCGCTCGACGCGCCCGACGGCCCGGTCGACCAGCGCGACCGCATCGCGAGGCAGCGAGGCGATCGCCTCGACCTGCGGCGAAGCGCCGCCGCCGGCCGCCGCCAGGGTCGTCGCGCTGACGAGCATGAGCGTCAAGGCCTTTCGAAGAAGGGGCGTGGTCGCCATGGACAGTTGCTCCGCGAGCGCCGGCGCGGCGCGCGCCACGCCGGCGTCCGCGTCACCTGGCGTTCACCGTGAAGTTGGACGAACTGTAGTTCAGGCCGCCCGACGACGAGGTGATCTCGAAGCCGTACTGCACGTCGCCCACGGCCAGGTCGCCGAACCAGCCCAGGTTCTTCAGGTACTTGAGGATCGCGAGCACGTCGACGGCAGTGCTGTTGGTCTTGCTCGTGCGCAGGAACGAATACACCATGTTGCTGCCGTTGTTGCCGCGGTAGACGTTCCACGTCCCGCCGCCCACGCTCACGTTCGTGTAGACGGGGATCGCGCAGCCGGCCGACGTCCAGTTGTACGAGATCGGCTTGACGTTCCCGCAGCCGGCCGACGTGCCGGTGTAGTTGAGCCACAGCATGATCTCGTGCGCGTTGTTCCCGACCCAGACGTCGAACGTCGATTCCCACGCGCCGCCCGAAGGCGTCGTCGCTGCGCAGGTCGTGGTGAGCGAGGACAGCGAGCTGATGGTGCGGTTGACCGTGTAGCCGATGTGCGGGTACGACTTGATGCCGCCGGTGTTCGGCTGGTCCGACCAGACGCCCCAGTCGGCATTGGAGTTGGCCCAGATCGTCTGGGGCCCCACCGCGACGTTGCTGCACGGCGCCCAGACGTCGTTGTTGAACGTGTAGCTGCCGAATGTCCAGCTGGCGAAGAGGTTCGAAGCCGAGCACGACGACGTGGCGGGCGACGACGCCCCCCAGGTCGCGGCCTGCGCGCCCGTCGAGGCGAGGGCCAGTGGAAGCAGCGCGGCTGCAGCGAGTGTGTAGTGATGCGAACGCATATGTCTCCGGAATGGTGGATGTTGGTGGAAGTCGCCATGACCGTTCTGCGACGGCTCCGCGCGGACGACGCACCTCCAGTTGGCAACGCTGTCATCCGACGCGAAGGCCATTCCATCGGCGAAGAATTTGTTCGAACACCCGGGCTGACCCGGACCCGGTGATCGCATGATGCGAACGCCTCCGGGGCGCAAGCGGTCAGACGTCGGCTGCACGCTGTCGCGTGACGATCACCAGCCGATCGAGTTGCCCGCAGCTCACTGGTAGCGCTTGACGATCGCCTGGTACGACCCATCCGCCCTCATCTGCTCGATGGCGGCCGCGATCCTCCTGGCGACATCCTTTGGAAACTCCCGGGACGCCGCGACCCATGAAACCTTGACCGGCCCCAACGTCGGGCCGTACATCAGTTCGGCCGGATCGAATCCGGCCTGACGGTAGACGCCGCGCGCCATGAGGTCGGTCGTGATCCATGCACCGATGCGCCCCCGCTTCAGTTTCTTTGCGTTCGTCACATCGTCGTCGGTCTCCTCGACGTACGGAAATCCCGCATGCTCGACCTCGTCCTTGAAGCTGGTGCCACGCACATAACCCACCACTCGCGTCCGCGCGTCTTCGATCGACGAAGGCGGTGGCGTGAGGGTCACCAGGACGGTGTGGAACTCCAGCACGGGCGCGATCCATTGGTATTGCGCTTCCCTGCTCGGCGTCCGGGTGAAGGGAATGATGAGTACGTCGTCGCTGCCAAGTGCTTCCAGCTGGGCTCGCTGCCACGGCAGAAAGTGGAATTCGAGCGCGATGCCGATCTTCCTGCACGCCTCCTGGACCACCTCCAGGACGACGCCGCCCGGGTGTCCGCCAGCCTCTGTCGTCAGCGGAGGAAACTCCGCCGCGACGACCTTGATGACCCGTTCGGCCGCGTTCGATGCCTGAAGAACCGGTGCAAGCAGCGCGAGCAAGGCTGCGCGGTGGATCGACCGTCTTCGCATGCGGAGTCTCCTTCGAGAAGAGCCCAGGCAGTCAACCGGTCCTGTTCGTCCGCACCGTCCCGACAAGACGAAGCGCCGGGCAAGGGCGTGATGCGCCGTCGGGGGCTTTCGCGCGACGACCGAACACCGGCGACGGCTTGTCTGCCCGATCCGCGCCAGCGTAATATCAAGATATACACCATTTCGGACCTCGAGGTGAGGCCGAGGTGTCGCCGGGCCCGGTTGCGGATCACGTGCCGGGCGCCTGTCCGACACGAGGATCGGCGTCGGTCCGCCTCGCCGCGGGTCAGGGCCTGCTCGACGCGTCGAGGAGAGGATGAGGTGCCAGCGCGGTTCCGACTGATTCCACAGGCGACCAGCTTGCATACCAGGCTGATGCTCGCTCTTGCGGTGCTGGTCGCCATCGTGGCCTTCGTATCAGCCTACGTGCTCAACGAACGGGAGCGCGAGCGTCGCATCGTGGAACTGGAAGGACGCGCCACGCGCATCGCAGACCTGTTCAGCCGGTCCGTGGCCTACCCGCTCTGGAACCTGAACCGTGCCGCCATCGACGGGCAGCTCGCCGCGCTCGCGCCCAATCCCGAGGTCGCGCAGTTCAGCGTCACGACCGTCGACGACGGGACGGTTTCTGCAGTCACCAAGATCCCGCCGTCGAAACTGGTCGATCCGATCGTGCGGACCCAGGCGATCGAGTACACCCCGCCCGGAGGAGCGAAGCAGAAGATCGGCGAGGTCCGTGTCGTCATGACGCGGGCGCTCGTGGATGCGGGCATTGCCAAGGCGCGCCGAACCACGCTGGCGCTCGCGGCAACGATCGTCGCCGTGCTGTATGCCGCGACCTTCGTGCTCCTCAGGCGAATGGTGAGCGCGCCCATCCGCCGGCTCGAAGGGACGGTCGACCGGATTGCCGCTGGCGACATGGACGCGCGCTGCGTGAGCGAATCGGGCGACGAGCTGGGCCGACTGGCGGCCCGTTTCAACTCGATGGCGGATCGCCTGAGCGACTCCGCGCGGCGGTTGCGCGAGAGCGAGGCGACTTACAGAGGGATCTTCGAGAACTCGGTCGAAGGCATCTTCCACCTGGATCGATCGGGAAGGTTGAACGACGCCAACGCCGCGTTGGCGCGACTCATGGGTCATGCGACGCCAGCCGCGCTGATGGCCGCAGTGAACGGCGACGACCCGAGCGGGCCGCCGCTCGCATGCGCGCCTCTTTTCACGCCAGCACAGGCCGCGGCGATGTTCGCCATGCTCCAGCGCGATGGCCAGATAACGGGCATGGAACTCCAGCTGACGCGCGCGGATGGAACCCCTGTCTGGGTCGAGCTCAATGCATGGCGGCAAGACCGAGCCGACGGCGACGCCACGACCGGATTGCACGGCTTGATCACCGACATCACCACCCGCAGGCAAGCATTGGAGGATTTGCGCAGCCACCGTGACCATCTCGAGGAAGCAGTACACGAGCGAACGGTGGAACTCGCCGACGCCATGAAGCGGGCCGAGATCGCAAACCAGGCCAAGAGCGACTTCCTCGCCAACATGAGCCACGAGATTCGCACGCCCATGAACGTCATCCTCGGCATGTCGCGACTGGCCCTGCTGAGCGACCCGAATCCGCAGCAGCAGAACTACATGCAGAAGGTTCACCGGTCGGCGGAGACGCTGCTGCACATCATCAATGACATTCTCGACTTCTCCAAGATCGAGGCAGGCAAGCTGGACATGGAGGCCTTGACGTTCGATCTCGGAAACGTGATGGACGACCTCGCCAACCTGGTTGGCATGAAAGCCGAGGAAAAAGGCCTGGAGCTGGTGTTCGCGCTGCCGGAAAATCTCCCCGACGCGCTGGTGGGCGACCCATCGCGCCTGGGGCAGGTACTGATCAACCTGTGCAACAACGCGGTCAAGTTCACCGAGCGAGGCGAGGTTGTCGTCTCCGTCGACGTGCTGGAGCGGGACGCCGCGTCCGTGCGGCTACGCTTCGAAGTGCGGGATACGGGGATCGGCATCGCTGCCGAAGAGCGCGAGCGGCTCTTCAAGCCCTTCTCGCAAGCAGACACATCGACGAGCCGGCGATTCGGCGGCACCGGGCTGGGCTTGGCCATCAGCCGTCACCTCGTTCGCCTGATGGACGGAGAACTCGGTGTCGATAGCGCGCCGGGGCGCGGCAGCCGGTTCCACTTCAGCGCGAGATTCGGGCTCGGAGCCGCAGCTGCCGCGCCTCGCGTGCCTTCCTCCAGCAGGGGCCTGCAGGACTGCCGCGTGCTCGTGGTCGACGACAACGATGCTGCGCGCGATGTGCTCGTGCCCATGGCCCGCTCCCTCGGGCTGCATCCGTCGGCCGCCAACGGCGGACGCCAGGCCGTCGATGAAGTGGCCTCGGCCGACGCGCGCGGCGAGCCCTATGACTTGGTTCTGCTGGATTGGAAGATGCCGGGCATGTCCGGCATCGAATGCGCCAAGGAACTGGCTCGCACCCCTCTTGGGCACCCGCCGCCGACCGTGCTGATGCTCACCGCCTTTGCCCGCGATGACATGGCGCGCCTTCTGGCCGCGGAACAGTTGACCGTGGCCGCGACGCTGACCAAGCCGGTGACGCCATCGACACTTCTGAACGCATGCCTGCAGGCGATTGGCCAGCCCGCCCAGCAGCCCGCCAGGAGCGAGCTGCGCGACGAGGCGCTGCAGAGCAATCGCGCCGCGCTCGGCGGCGCGCGCGTTCTCCTCGTGGAGGACAACCCGTTCAACCAGGAACTGGCGAGCGACCTGCTGAGCCGGGCGCACGTCGCGGTCCAGATCGCCAACAACGGGCGGGAGGCCATCGACCTCGTGGCGCGCGAACGTTTCGACGCCGTTCTCATGGATTGCCAGATGCCCGTCCTCGACGGCTACGCCGCCACGCGCCAGCTGCGCAGCGACCCGCGGTGGCGCGATCTGCCCATCATCGCGATGACCGCCAATGCGATAGTTGGCGACCGCGAACGCGTGCTGGCGGCCGGCATGAACGATCACATCGCCAAGCCGATCGACGTGGTCGAGATGTTCGGCACGCTGGCGCGCTGGATCCGGCGGCGTGAGGCAGCAGCGACGAGCGGCTTGCTGCACTTCGATCGCGAGGCTGCGCTCGCCGGCATGATGGGCGATGACGCGCTGTATCGTCGCATGCTGCGCAAGTTCCGGGACCGGGAGGCCGACTTCGCGACGCGATTCGACGCAGCCCGTGCAGACCGGGACCTGGTGACGGCGACGCGGATGGCCCACGACCTGAAGAGCGTGTCCGGCAGCCTCGGGGCGACGCGCGTCCAGGAGGCCGCCGATAGATTGGAGCAGGCGTGCACAAATGGAGCGAGTTCCGCCGACATCGATGCGCTGCTGGCCGCCGTGGTCGAACGTCTCAGCCCCGTGATCGCCAGCCTGCACTCGCTGGGAGACGGGACGGGATCGACAGGCGGCGCTCCACGTCCTGGAGCAGCCTGAAGTCGGCGCATCGTGGATCCGACTTGCACGACGCGTCATCTCATCAAGCGTGATCGACAGTTCGACGCGGCAGCGAAGCCGGGAACGCGACAGGGTGGCCGTGGTAGGATGAACGCCTTCTTCGCGGATCAGCCTGCTCGCCCGAGCAAACGAGTCTGGTTCGCCTTGAGATCATGAGTTGATCTCCCTCCCATGCCGGACCATTCGATTGCGCCAGCAATCCCCGTGTCCTGGTTGCTGACGGTTGCAGCGAAAAACCCTGCCAGCCCTTTGCCGGAAAGAGCTCATCTGCTCGCGCGCAGCCTGCGCGCTCCTCTCTGGCCGTCGCTCGCTGGCAGCGACGTTCCTTTGAAAGTCCTGAATCAACACCCCCTATCAAGTCGGGAAGTACACCCTTTCCGCATCCACCGTCCCGGACACTCAGGGACGCTACCGTGCATCGCTTTCGATCAAGAGCGGTCGCGGAACGCAAGCCTGCGATCGCATCTTCCGATTCGCACCCACCTTCGAGACCCGGCGCGAAGCCGCCGCCTTCATCGACGAGCAGGCCCGGGCCTGGCTCGCCAGCCGTGCGAACGCGCCGGCCCATTGCGGCGGACTCCCGCCTCG